>JALOLX010000299.1 GCA_025455765.1 Flavobacteriales bacterium
CGCATCGAGCACCACTTCGATCGCTTGCGCAGCAGGCTCTTCCAGAACATCCACCTGGGACTTAGCGCACGCTCGGCCTCTACGCTCCACGACCACTTCGCCCATGCCTGGTACACCAAGCTGCAGCCCTCCGTGCGCTTCGACATCAAGCGTGATCCACTCTCCAAGCCCTGGTCGCACAGCATCACCGTACGCGGTGTACACCTTGCCTTGGGTGAACGTATCGAAGTGCCTGAGGCCCTCCGCATCACGCGCAGCGAAGAGCGCACCTATGCCGAGCTGAGCTATACCGCACAGGACCGTTATGCACTCTCCCCCACCTCCGTGACCCCGGAGATCCTCGTGGGCAATGGCATGGCCCGCGCCTCCGTGGAAGTGCGCCAGGCGTTCACCTACAACGACCGGAAGGACCAACTGCGGCTGCGTCTGTTCGCCGGCACCTTCCTCAACAAGGACGACCAAGGCTTGCGCAGCGGGCTGGAGGCCTGGGGCCTGAGCTGGGGACCAGAGGACCTGCTCTTCGATCACGCCTACCTGGAACGCGGTGCCACCGAACGCCTCCTGAGCCGCCAGTTCACCAAGCAACAAGGCGGCTTCAAGACCCCGTTCCTGCAAGGCGGAAGCGACACCTGGATGGCCGCGCTGAACATGGAGTTCGACCTGCCCATCGGCATCCCTCTGTCGCTCTTCGCCAGTGCGGGTGCTGTACCCCTCACGCGCATCACACCCGAGGGTCGCACCACCAGTGCAGCAGGCTACGCAGAGGCCGGTATCGGACTACAGCTGATGCGCGACGTGATCGAGGTGTGGGTGCCTCTGTACGTTTCGGAACGGATCGCGGACGAAGAGGATTTCCTGGACCGTGGTATTGCCGATCGCATCCGCTTCGTGTTCGCTTTGGAGAAGCTGGATCCCACGCGCCTACTGCGCAAAGTGCGTCCGTGAGCCTGGGTGTGTGAGGATCCGCCTGCGTTGAACGACAAGCGAATACCGATCTTCGCGGCGCATGCAACCGGGCCAGCGCATCTATTTCCTTGGCGACTTCCACCTCGGAGTGCCCGATGCGGAACGCAGTCTGGCCCGCGAGAAGCGCATCGTGGCCTTTCTGGATGAAGCAGCGAAGGACCTGCCCAACGGACAGCCCGGCGCAGCAGAGATCATCCTGATGGGCGATCTCTTCGACTTCTGGTTCGAGTATGCACGCGCCGTTCCGCGTGGCCATGTGCGCTTCCTCGGCAAGCTGGCTGAGCTTACCGATCGTGGTATTCCGGTACACCTGTTCATCGGCAACCACGACATGTGGATCTTCGATTATCTGCCGAAGGAGACCGGTGTGATCGTCCATCGCGAACCCGTGGAACGCATCATCAACGGCAAGCACTTCCTCATCGGGCACGGCGATGGATTGGGCCCTGGCGACCATGGTTACAAGTTCATCAAGAAGGTCTTTCGCAACCCCATCTGCCAATGGGCGTTCGCGCGGCTGCACCCCAACTTCGGCTTGTGGCTGGGCGATCTCCTCAGCGGCCGCAGTCGGAAGAAGAACTACGACAACGACCGCAAGTGGCTGGGTGCCGACAAGGAATGGCTGGTGCAGTACTGCCACGAACGCTTACACGAGAACCACTTCGACCTCCTGCTCTTCGGTCATCGCCACCTGCCGATCGACATGGAAGTGAAGCCCGGCAGCCGTTACATCAACCTGGGTGATTGGATCAGCTACTTCACCTACGGGGTGTTCGACGGAACGGAGGTGAAGCTGATGAAGCGTGTGGGCGATGGACCGCTCACGGCTGATGTGCGCATCACCGGAGGCCCTGCGGTGTAGGTCGCCCCGGGCTAACCCGCGAGCCAATGTCCCAGGAACACGTCCGTTACGCGGTACCCGTCGGCGGCCTGGTGTACGAGTTCCTTCTCTTGTAGCACGCCCAGCGCTTGACGCACGGTGCTGAGCGCGCTGAGCCGATGGCGTACCACGAACTCCATGGCGGTGGCAGCAGGTACGGCCCCTTCGCGTGCAATGGCCGTGAGCAGGGCCGCTTGGTGCGGGCTTAGCAGGCGCTTCAAGGTCATGTATTCGGGGGCTCGTTCCTGCAGGATGCTCATCCGTGTGTGCGCCAGGTCGAGGGCATTCACATCGCGCTTGCCCAAGGCGTACAAGCGGTTGAAGAGGTACTGCACGTAATAGGTGTGGCAGCGGCACCAGTCCAGGCCTTCGTGCACCACAGCGTTGTCGATGCGCCTGCGCGCAGCCTTGAAATGGCGCTGGATGAACTCCGCATAGAGCGGCGCTGGAATGGGCCCCAGGTGCAACGGCTCAGTGGCCTGGAAGAAGGGACGGCGACCACTGGTGAAGATGGCCTGCATCATCCGGCGATCACTGCCACTGAAGATGAACTGCACGTTGCGCAGCCGCTGCACCTGCTCGCGTAACAAGGCCTCCGTGTTGCGCTCGGGGTACTCCATCACCTGTTGGAACTCGTCCAGGGCGATCACCACGGGCTTACGCTGTCGCTCCAGGTAGGTGAAGAGCTCGTCCAAGGCCATGGCCTGCTTCATGCCTGGCCTGGCCGAGACACCGAACTCCGGCAGGCCTGTGAGCGGGTCGAAGGCCAGGTTGAACTCCAGGGAGCGCATGGCGTGCGCCACTTCCTTCAGCAGTGCCCCCGTAGGCCGTCCTACCTGGCGCAGGGACTCCTGGACGATGCGCAACACCATGCTTTCCTGATCGGTGGTGCGGTACAGATCCACGAAGACCGGAATGAACCGACGCTGCGATGCGAAGAAATGACGGATGAGGGCTGTCTTGCCCAGACGACGCAGCGAAATGAGCGAGACGTTGCGCTGGTTGGCCATGGCCTCCTTCAAG
>JALOLX010000300.1 GCA_025455765.1 Flavobacteriales bacterium
ACCACCACCGAACCCAAGCAGTGCGAGCAGATCATGCAGCGCCTGGCCAAGTACGAGCAGATCACCGACCGCATCGAGGTGGAGGTGGGCAAGTACCTCACCAAGACGAGCACCGAGGTGCGCAACGAGGAGCTCTCCGCCCGCATCCAGGGCATGCTCGCCATCGTGGGCGATCTGGAGCGCGTGGGCGACATCTTCTTCCAGATGGGCAAGGCCATGGAACGCAAGCGCGACGAACGGCTGTGGTTCACGCCCGAGCAGCGCGAGCAGCTGTTGGAGATGATCACCCTCGTGGAGCGCGCCTTCGAGGTGATGCACCGCAACCTCGATGTGGATGCCGAACAGGTCTTCCTGGACGAGGCCGTGGAGGCCGAACAGCGCATCAACACCAAGCGCGATCAGCTGCGCCGCATCCACCTCAAGAGCATCGAATCCGGCGCGTACAACGTGAAGAGCGGATTGATCTACAACGATCTCTTCTCCTCCTGCGAGAAGGTGGGCGACCACCTCATCAACGTCTCCGAGGCGATGGCCGGCGAGATGTGATCACTCCACCACCACCGAGCCCGTGCTCGCCTCCACCACCACCGAGCCGGTGCTCGCCTCGTTGCTGCTGTTGAGCGCGCGGTCCACCAGGCGGATGTCGAAGCGCACGGTGTCGCCTTCCGAACCGGGGATGATGGGCCAGGGCTTCAGCGCCACGGCGATCTCGCCGCTCAACGCCTTGTTCTGTCCGCTCGGGGTGATGCGCGGAATGCGGTAGTTCAGCGGCAGCTCCAGCTCCACTTCGGCCCACACGCCGTTGGTCAATGCATCGAAGCCCAGCAGCAGGTTGTGGTAGTTGGCGCCGCCGGGACCGAACGAACCGCCGGTGTCGCCTTCATCCAGGCCGATATCGCCGTCGCCATCGGTGAAGGTGATGGTGAGCGAGGCCGAATCGCCGAACTGCTCCAGCGACTTGAAGGTGATGGCCGGTTCGGGCGGGAACTCCTCCTTCTTCAGGCAGGCGCTCCATACCAAGGCGAGGCCCAGCACCAAGGGGCCTACTTTCGCGGTCGATGAGCGGCGGAACAACATTGTTCCAAAGGTATGCTCATCCGGCCCCCATGTCGACAGCCGCCCTCCTCGCCCCCCTGCTGGACCGCCCCTTTGCCGTGCGGTCCACGGCCGACTTCGAGGCCCTCGCACTGGAGCTGTTCCACCTGCACCGCACGCACAACCCCGTGTACCGCCGCTTTGTGGAGGCCCTGCGCGTGGACCCTGCGCGGGTGCGGACAACAGCGGACATCCCGCACCTGCCCATCACCCTGTTCCGCAACCACCGGGTGTTGCTCGATGGCCTCGACCCCCGCAGCCATTTCACCAGCAGCGGCACCACCGGCGCCGTCACCAGCAGCCACTTCGTGCCCTACCCCCGGGTGTACGAGCGCTCGTTCATGACCTCCTTCACGGCCACCTACGGACCGCCCGACACCTGGCGCATCCTGGCGCTGCTGCCCGCCTACCTGGAGCGGGAAGGCAGTTCGCTGGTGTACATGGCCCAGCACCTCATACAGGAAAGCGGCGACCCGCTCAGCGGCACCTACCTCTACCGCTACGATGAGCTGGCCCATGTGCTCCACCGCTCCGAGGCCGAAGGACAGCGCACCCTGCTACTCGGCGTCACCTTCGCCCTGCTGGACCTCGCCGAGCAGCACCCCATGCCCCTGCGCCACACCACCATCATGGAGACCGGCGGCATGAAGGGCAGGCGACCAGAGCTCGTGCGCGAGGAGTTGCATCGCATCCTGCAACAGGCCTTTGGTGTGGCCGACATCCACAGCGAGTACGGCATGACGGAGCTGCTTTCCCAAGCCTGGAGCACGGGAAAAGGCCTGTACCACTGTCCGCCGTGGATGCGCGTAAGCCTGCGCGAAGTGAACGACCCCTTGGCCGCGGTCCCCCCTGGCCGCACCGGCGGCATCAACGTCATCGACCTCGCCAACCTCGCCAGCTGCCCCTTCATCGCCACGCAGGATCTGGGGCGCATGCACGCCGATGGCGCGTTCGAAGTGCTCGGCCGCTTCGATCACAGCCAGGTGCGGGGGTGCAATTTGATGGTGGGGTGAACGGGTGGAACTTCAGCCAGCTGGTGCACCAGAACCATGAACCGAGCTGGGTTGTAAGAAGCCCTCGGAACGCGTAACTTTGTAAACCGCTCGATCGTTCTGACCTGTAACGAAGTGCAGCGTAGTGACCATGGCTCGTCCTATTAAAGAAACGCCCGTACTGAAGGGCAATGACGCACGGCGGTTCAGCGAAGCTGCCGAACGGGCCTTTAATGAGCCGATCAGCCCTGAAGTTCGTGAGCGGATGCGGGCGAACTACAAGAAGATCAAGGCGATCGTTAAGTAGGTATTTGTAGGATGGGCTTCCTTGAGCGGTGTAGCCTGATCAGGCTTGACCATGAGACCGTCATACCGCACTTCGACTGTGGTGACGAAGATCTGAACGACTATATCAGGAGCGATGCTTTTGAGTACAACAAAAAATTGCTTGCGGTCACGAACTTGGTGTTCTCGGGCGCTGACCTGGCAGCGTTCTACAGCGTTTCGAACGACAAGATCAGCCAACAGGACGGCTTTAGCAACAGGTCGTATGACCGGTTCCGTAGAGCGAAACTGGATACCGTAAGGACCAGAAGTTTTCCTGGGGTGAAGATCGGCCGTTTCGCCGTTTCAACGCAATTCAAGAACATGGGTATCGGCAGAGAATTACTGGACTATATCAAAATGCACTTCCTGGATAACAACAAAACAGGATGCCGATTCATTACAGTTGATGCGTACATCACTTCGATCGAGTTCTATCAAAAAAATGACTTCGTTTTCCTGACGGACAGCGACAAGGACGATCCGCACACCCGGCTGATGTTCTTCGACCTGGCGCGATTGGTTTAAGCGCAGACAATTCGCATCGGACGGCCTCAGAAGAAGACGCAACAACCTGAGGACAAATGGCCCGTTCGAAGTGCTGGGCCGCATCGCTCACGAGCTTGTTGGCCAGGAAGCCTTCCAGATCGACGCCCTTCACATGCGCCAGGACCTGTGCGATCGCCGTTCGCATACGCTCCACGGCCATGCGCGCTCGTTCCCGCTCATCGCGCATGGATCAGCTGCAGATCGAGGGTGATGGCGCTCAACACATGCGGCCGGAAACTATCGAGGAAGCCCACGTCCACCTT
>JALOLX010000301.1 GCA_025455765.1 Flavobacteriales bacterium
AGCTGCTGACGGCCGAAGGGTACCTGCTCCAACCGGAAGCGGCCGTCCATGTCGGTGGTGACGCCGACTACGGGATCGCTGCCCAAGAGCACCACCGTGGCACCCGGAAGGGTCATTTGTGAATCGGCATCCTTCACGGTGCCCTTCACCACCTGGGTCTGAGCGAAGAGCAGGGACGGCAGCAGCAATGCCGTACTGAACAGGGAGCGTAACCGAAGGGGAGACATGGTCTGGGAGGTTTGGGTGTTCGTTCTGGCTGCGAAAGTGGTCGCCTCCGAGCCCTAGCCCATGCGTGTTTGCGGCGACCTGACGGATGAACAGGTCGGACCGTCCGGATCGCAGCTCGAACCGTTGGTCCACCATGTCCTTGTATGCGGTCACGCTTCAAGCTCGGAACACGACGCTTCATCCCCTGGAAGGCACACTTCAGCCTCTCGACCTCGCACGCCAATAGGCATCACGGTAACTTCGTGCCATCGACACCATGGCCCGTTTCAGCCCCTTTCGCGAACCCTGGCCCCGCATCATCGGCATACCACTGGTTGCCCTGGTATCCACGGTCCTGTTACACGCTGAGCCCTTCGCTTGGAAGACGTGGGCCATTGTGATGCTCATTACTGCCTTGATCTGGCAGGGAAGTTTTTGGATCATTAGTGGTTACCGCATTCGCTTTCCGGGCTTCCAGCACACCACCAAGCGCATCCTACTTACCGTACTCACCATGAGCGTGTACATTGTGGGGATCGACCTGATCTTCTGCACTGCACTCGATGCGCTAGGCATTCAAGAGAACGCCTATACAAGCGGGCAGTGGCGTGGCAATCTGGTCAAATCCTTCGGCATCACGGCCATCATCGGCACCATTTACGAGGCGGGTTACTTCTTCGCCATGTGGAAACACCAGGCCATCGAGGCCGAAGCGCTCAAAAGCCGGCAGCTCCGCACCGAGCTGGACATGTTGAAGAACCAAGTGAGCCCTCACTTCCTCTTCAACAGCCTCAACACCTTGGTGACCCTGATCCATGAGGATCCGATGTTGGCCGAACGCTTCACCAAGGACCTCAGCCACGTGTACCGCTATATCCTGCAACACAAAGAGAAGGAGGTGGTGGACCTGGGCACCGAGCTCGACTTCACCCAGGCCTACATCAACCTGATGAAAGTGCGCTTCGCCGACAGCTTGCGCATCACGGTCGAAGTTCCCTGGGAACATCGGCAATTGCTCATTGCACCGCTCACGCTGCAACTGCTGTTGGAGAACGCCTTGAAGCACAACGTGGCCAGCACGGCGTCGCCCTTGCAAGTGGACATCCACGTAGAGAACGGTCGTTCACTGGTGGTGCGCAACAGCCTGCACCGCAAGCAAGGCACCGTGGAAGGCACAGGCACCGGATTGAGCAACGTACGGCAGCGCTACGCCTACCTCAGCGAACGACCGGTGGACGTGATCGAGACCCGGGAGCACTTCCTAGTGGCCCTGCCCCTGCTGCAACTCGCCGAACACGAAGCACGGATCTGATGAAGTTGAAGGCGCTGATCATCGAGGATGAAGCACCGGCCTACCGCCGATTGAACGGGCTGCTGAGTACGCACCATCCCCAGTTGGAGATCGTGGATGTGATCGACACCATCCAGGCCGCCGTCGAATGGTTCGGTGCCAACCCCGCGCCCGACGTGATCTTCAGCGACATCCAACTGAGCGACGGCCTCAGCTTCGAGATCTACAAGCAGGTGCCGCCGCCCTGCCCCATCATCTTCACCACAGCCTACGATGCGTACATGCTGGAGGCCTTCCGCACCAACGGCATCGACTACCTGCTGAAGCCCATCGAGGAAGAGGAACTGGCGCGCAGCGTGACCAAGTTCATGGGGCTGGTGCGCGCCACGAACACGCCTCATCCGCCCGACATCCAACGCCTGCTGGAAGCCGTGCAAGTCCGCGGGAACAGCTACCGCGACCGGTTCCTGGTGAAGCTGGGCACCAAACTGCTGCCCATCGCCACGGCCGAGATCGCGTACTTCCTGAGCAGCGACGGTACCACGGAACTGCACACGCGAACGGGTAAACGCCACCTCATCGACCAACCGTTGGACGAGATCGAAGCCCAATTGGACCCGCGTGGTTTCCACCGCCTCAACCGCCAGTGCATCGCCTGTGTGGAGTGCATTGCGGTGGTCCACCAGCACTTCAACGGCAAGCTGAAGGTGGATCTGAGACCGGCTGCCCCGGTGGAGGTGATGGTGAGCCGGGAACGCGCCAAGGGGTTCAAGGATTGGCTGGACGGGGTGCGTTGATCGCGGCCACCGCCGATCTTTGTACCCACCATGAGCGACGGTTATGTGAAACACACGGTGAGCGAGGGCATCGCCACGGTCACCTTCCACCACCCCAAGAGCAACAGCCTGCCCGGTCATATCCTGCGCGGCATGGCCGATGCCATCACCACCTGTGGTAACGATCCCTCGGTGCGCGTGATCGTACTGCGCAGCGACGGCGACAAGGCCTTCTGCGCGGGCGCCAGCTTCGATGAACTGGTGGCCATCGAGGACGGCACGCGCGGGCTGGAGTTCTTCAGCGGCTTCGCCCACGTGATCAACGCCATCCGCACCGTTCCGGTGTTCGTGATCGGACGCATCCACAGCCATTGTGTGGGCGGTGGCGTGGGCATCGCTTGTGCCGTGGACATCGCATACGCCACCACCAGCGCCACCATTCGCTTGAGCGAGCTGGCGGTGGGCATCGGTCCCTTCGTGGTGGGCCCAGCCGTGGAACGCAAGGTGGGCACCGGTCACTTCGGTCTGCTCAGCGCCACCCCGGCCACCAAGCGCAGCGCCCAATGGGCCGAGCAGCACGGCATCTAC
>JALOLX010000302.1 GCA_025455765.1 Flavobacteriales bacterium
GGCCGGATGTTCGAGCGCATGGTGCGCAAGCATTACGAGTGAGCCGATGATCGCCTACGACAGCACCAATTGGTGGCGGGCCCTGGCCCTGCATCGCTCGGACACCTTCCGCAAGCTGGTGCCCTTGTTGATCCTGGTGGGGCTCATCACAGCAGGGATCGGGTACTGGGAAGTGCGATACCTGAAGCTGGGGAAGGAGAGCTTCGTGAGCAACCTGCCGGTGATGCACAGCCTCCTGGGCTTCGCCATCAGCATGTTGCTGGTGTTCCGCACGAACACTGCCTATGATCGCTGGTGGGAAGGACGCAAGCTGTGGGGCCAGCTGGTGAACGTGAGCCGCAACACCGCCGTGAAGATCGCGGTGTACGCAGCGCCCGATGATGCCAGCACCCGCAGCTACTTCGCCAAGCTCATTCCGCAGTTCGCTCACGAGCTGATGCAGCACCTGCGCTCGGAAAAGACGCGGCTGGAGCTGGATGCACGCCCCCACCCCGAGATCCGTGACCTGGACCGCAGCAAGCATGTACCTGCGCAGGTGGCCTTGCTGATGCAGCAGCGCGCCATGCGCATGTACCGCGAAGGCATCATCAGTGGCGAACAGCTCATCGCCCTCAACACCGACCTCAGCCAGTTCCTCGACATCTGTGGGGCCTGTGAACGGATCCGGAACACGCCCATCCCCTACTCGTACAGCAGCTTCCTGAAGAAGTTCATTGTGGTATACGTGCTCACGCTGCCCTTCGGCTTCGTCTTCACGCTCGGGTACATCGCCATTCCCGTGGTGATGTTCATCTTCTACGTGCTGGCCAGCTTGGAGCTCATCGCAGAGGAGGTGGAAGAGCCCTTCGGCAAGGACACCAACGACCTGCCGATGGAGCGGCTGTGCACCATGATCGGCAAGAACGTGGCCGAGGTGCTGGAGTGATCACGGCAACCGTGCATAGCGCACGACCATGGGGTGCGTGCCTTTTCCTTCGCTGCTGAGCACCAGGTCGCCATTGGCAAGGAAGGTGATGCCCTCTGGTTTGGGTAGTATGGAGGCGTCCAACCAGGCCAGGTGAACAAGCTCACCCTTCTCATCCACCACCAAGAGCGAACGGTCGACCGCTGAAAGGAGGTAATAGTGGCCGGTCATCGGATGCACCGCCACCGAGCTATAGCGCAGCTTCCATTGTGATACCGTACGCCCCTTTTCCGTGGTGCGCGTGGGTATGTGGTAACCACGCTTGATCGCGACCTGCGTCAAGGCTTCCAGCGACAAGGTGAGCACCTCACGCACCACAGGACGAGGCGCGTTGGGATCGAATCCATAAATGACGCGTACATCGCGCAGCTCCGGTCCGCCCTTGGGCACGTCCTTGGGCGACACCAGCACCAGTCCTGCCTTGTCATGATAACCCAGTCCTTCGAGGTTCTTGTTGGGAACGTTCAACCGGAACGTATCCTCCAGTTGGACGCCCTGCGCACCCCACGCACAACGGTAGACCAGCCCATCGCTCCGCAGCGCCAGCAACCGATCCCCCACGCGCGTCAAGCCCTCGAAATCACCGGCACCAGCGAACCCGCCCAGGCGCATCACCTGCTCAGTGCGCAGGTCGATGGTGTAAACGGCACCCTCCTCATCGTGCAGACAGGCCACCTGATGTGCGGACAGGTCGGTCAGCGCGGACACTTCGGTAAGCTGATCAGGTAGGCGGAACACCTGTGCAGGCCGGGACAGGTCGTACGGGATCGGCTGCGAGGCGCCCGGCAGCAGCAGGAACAGTGGGAACAAGGACCTCATCAGTACAAAGGTCACATGATCCGTGCCACATACGTACTGCAGCGCTTGTCCGGAACGCCCTTTCCCGTACGTTCGCAGCCCATGGCGCCCCTCTTCACCGACAAGCGCACGGCCCTGTTGATCACGGTGGCCGCGTTGGGCTACTTCGTGGACATCTACGACCTGGTGCTCTTCAACGTGGTGAAGCGCGAGAGCCTCGAGTTCATTCTGGGCGTTGGCCATCCGGCGATCAAGGACACCGGTGTGGCGCTGTTCAACTGGCAGATGGCGGGCATGCTGGTGGGCGGCATCCTGTGGGGCGTGTGGGGCGACAAGAAGGGCCGCATCACCGTGCTCTTCGGAAGCATCCTGCTCTACTCACTGGCCAACATCGCCAATGCCTTCACCTTCGACATCCCCAGCTATGCGGCGGTGCGCTTCATCGCGGGCATCGGGTTGGCGGGCGAGCTGGGGGCCGGCATCACCTTGATCACCGAGACCATGCCGGCGGGAAAGCGCGGTTACGGCACCATGGTCGTGGTCACCTTCGGAGCCTTGGGTGCGGTGTTCGCCGATGAAGTGGTGCGGCAGGGCCAGGTGCTCGGTGGCATCTACACCTACTTCACCGGCGCCACGCTCATGGATTGGCAGGTGGCGTATCTGGTCGGTGGGCTGTTGGGCCTGGTGCTGCTGGTGATGCGTGTGGGCGCCTTCGAGAGCGGCCTCTTCCACCGGGTGAAGGAGAGCACGGCACGCAAGGGAGACCTCCGCCTGCTGGTGAACAACACCGACCGGCTGCTGCGCTACCTCAGTTGCATCCTCATCGGTGTGCCGGTGTGGTACGTGATCGGGGTGCTCGTGAGCCTCAGTCAGGATGTGTTCGTACCCCAGCTCGGTATCGACACCAGCGCCTTGGCGGCCGACGAGCTCAAGCGCATCAATGGCACCGCCATCCGCTACGCCTACATCGGCCTCAGCATCGGCGATCTGCTGAGCGGCTTGCTGAGCCAGGTGCTGCGGAGCCGCAAGCGAGTGCTCTACGGTTACCTCACCGCCAACTTGGTGCTCACGCTCGTCTTCCTCTTCGGCAGGCGTTGGGCACGGCCACCGGATACTGGGTCATCTTCGTCACGGTGGCGAGCGAGCAGTTCGGCACCAACATCCGCAGCACGGTGGCCACCACCGTACCGAACATGGTGCGCGGCATGGTGCTGCCTGTAACAATGACCTTCCAAGCCTTTTCAGCGCCCCTGGGCAACGTGTACAGCGCGCTGGCCGTGGGCTTGCTGTGCATCGGCGCGGCGTTGTGGGCCACCACTCGGGTACACGAGACCTTCCACACCGATATGGACTTCATCGAACGATGAGCACGAACAGCACCCCAGGATGGAAGCGTTACGGCTTCGAATTCCTCTCCATCTTCATCGCGGTCATTGCCGCCTTCGCGCTGAACAGCTGGAGCGCCGAGCGGAAGGACCGACATGCCGAAGAGAAGATCCTGCTGGAGATCCACCGCGGTCTGGACAAGGACCTGGAGGACATGCGCACCAACATCATTGGGCATGAACAGGGGTTGGCCGGGGTGCGCTACTGGCAGCGGGTGTTACTGCAACAGCCGGTGGACAGCGACTCAGTGCGCGTACACCTGATGACGGTAACACGCGACTTCATCAACCTACAGAACAACTCGGGCTACGGCTCGCTGAAGAGCCGCGGATTGGAGCTGGTGGTGGACGACAGCCTGCGCTCGGACATCATCACCTTGTACGAATACGATATGGTGATCCTGCAGAAGTTGGAAGAAGAGTACGCGGAGATGGAGTACCACCATTCCTACTACCCTGCGTTGAACGATGCGGTGGCGCCCTGGCTGGTGTTCAACGAAGCGGGCAGCCCCACGGGCCTGAAGCAGCCGGTGGTGGTACCACCTGCGGAGCGCGACCGACTGCTCGCCTTGCTGTGGAAGATCGCGAACAACCGCCGGTTCACCTTGCATTACTACGGTGTGGTGGAAGAGCGGGTGAAAGCTGTACAGGCCCATATCAGCACGGTTTTGGGGCGGTAGCGGGCGTGATCGACCGCTTGTTGTAGCCGCCTAGTGCAGCACGGTGACATGGCCTGTGCGCTCTTCCACCGGACCTGCTGTTGAACGGCTGCCATCGGC
>JALOLX010000303.1 GCA_025455765.1 Flavobacteriales bacterium
GCCATCGCATTTCCAGGGAGCCCACGTATCGGGATGGGTGCCCACGCTGAGGTCGTCGATGAGCAGGATACGGTCCGAAGTGGTGTTGAACAGGCGCTTTACCATGTTGCGGCCCACGAATCCGCAACCGCCGGTAACGAGGTGTGTTGGCATTGCTGCAAAGATGCGGCATCCACCCGAAGCAGAACGTGCCATCACGGCTGTTGATATCTTGGCGGCATGAGGCGCGGTGAGGTGAAGGAGCGGTTGATCGCTGCGGCGCGATACCCGGGCCAGGAGGTCGATGCCTTGGCCCAACTCGTGCAGTCGCTGCGCCCGACCGCAGCCGAACTGGCGGCCGGTGAGCATGCACGCTTGCAGGAGCTGCTGACGCTTCTGGAGGCGGATGTGGAGGTGCGACGTGGTCTTTCAGCTTATCTCGGCCGCCTGCTGAACGGGGTGGGCTTCCATCGGACGCTTACTGACGCCGGGCTGGCCAACGGAGGATTCTGGACCGAGCTGCGCCAACGCGTGGGTTACAAGGTGCTTCCCCCACAACCCGATCCGCGCACCAGTGATCACGTGCTGGTGAACGTGTTCTTCCGTGAGCAGGATGCGAAATGGGTGGCCGAACTGCCCGATGCCCTGTGCCTTCGCCTGCTTCAGCTCCTTGAACTGGACACGGTCGGTCCGGCAGCGGAACACCGCGCGAACGAACTGCTCTTCGCCGCCCAGGTGCTGGGTCTGCGTATCGCGGGAATGGCCTTCGAACCGGATGTGTTGCGCATGGTGCCCGAGCAGGAGCACTTGCGGAACCCCTTCCTGCTCCTGGCCGAGGACCTCGACGAGCACATCCTGCTGATGCGGGCCGCTGGTACCGGTGCACCCAGCGATCATCTGTTGGGGCTTCTGGCCCAGTGCCGAGCGGTGATCGATCAGGCTTATGGCAATGCCCGCGACCACGGCATGGGCATGCGGGTGAACCAGACGTTGATGCGGATGCAACGCCTGTTGGAACGACTCGAGGTCGTGCTCGCGATCCTGGCAGAAGCGGAGCGCGCCCCGGCAGTAGCGCAGGTGACCTTATTAAAGCAATTGGTGAAGTACAGCGCCGGAAGCACCAACGTGAGCGGTTACCTCAACGCCAGCACTCAGGTCATGGCGCGCGAAGTGATGGGGCACACCGGACGCAAGGGTGAACACTACATCACCACGACCCGATCGGAGTATGGCGCCATGTTCCGCTCTGCCCTGGGTGGTGGTGCGTTGGTGGCGCTGGCCTGCCTGTTGAAGGCACTGGCGTCCAAGGCGGATGTAAGCCCGTTCGGCCATGCGGTGCTGTACAGCCTGAACTATGCCTGGGCCTTCATCGGGATCTACCTGCTGCACCTGACCCTGGCCACCAAACAACCGGCCATGACCGCCAGTACCATTGCGGCCGCATTGGACCAAGGCCGTACATCGGCCGACCCGGTCGGATACAGTGCCCTCGCCGACCTGGTGGCCCGCGTATGGCGATCGCAGTTCGTGGCCTTCGTAGGCAATGTGCTCATGGCCTTCCCCGTGGCCATGGTGATCGGCCTGGGGTGGAACGCCTTGTTCGGTCCCGAACTGCTGCATCACAAGGCGCCCAAATTGCTGAGCGAGCTGGACCCACTGCGTTCGCTGGCGGTGCCACATGCCGCCCTCGCCGGAGTGTTCCTCTTCCTCTCAGGACTCATCGCCGGCAGTGTGGCCAACAACACCATCCACCTGCGCATTCCACAGCGCATCGAAGCCCATCCGGTGCTGAAGCTGGTGCTGTCCGAAGCACGACGCAAGCGGCTTGCCGGGTTCTACGAACGCCACGCCAGCGGCATCATCAGCAACTTCTGGTTCGCGGTGTTCATGGGTTCGGTGGGGGTGGTGGGGGGCTTCTTCGGCCTGCCGCTCGACATCCGGCACATCACCTTTGCGGCAGGGAATCTGGCCCTGGGTATGGTGGGGGTGGGGCCTTCCATCAGCGGATGGACCATCGCCATCTGCGTGCTGGGCATCGGGTTGATCGGGCTGTTCAACTTCCTGGTGAGCTTCGGACTGTCCTTGGTGCTCGCCCTACGTTCGCGTGGGTTGGGGATACGCACCGTAGTTCCGATGCTGCGCGCCATCCTGGTCCACTTCAGGCAGGCGCCGCTGCAGTTCTTCTTCCCGCCGCGCGGCTGATCAGAACTGGAAATAGATGAAGGGCACCATCTCGGCAGAACGGGCTTGCTGGATGATGACGACCACGACCACACAGATCGCTGCCATGGCCCATAAGGGCAGTGCGGCAAATCCCTGTCGATAGCGCTCCTTCCAGCGTTCGGGCACCCAATGCACAAGCATGCCCAGGGCGAAGAGACCGAACACGGACGGTGTGCCTTGCACTACGGTGAGCAGTACAGCCAGGTCGATGCCGCTGGCCAGCCGATCGAGCATGGCGTTGGCCGTGGCCAGACTGTCGCTGCGGAACCAGATGCGCGTGAAGCTGATGAAGGCGAAGGTGAGCAACACGCGGAACGCAAGCACCGCCCAGTGGTCGCGGCCTTCCCATGGGCTGATGCGCTTCCAGTATTTGTAGACCACAAGGCCCAGTCCGTTCAGACCGCCCCAGATCACGAACAGCCAACTGGCGCCATGCCACAGGCCACCGATGAGCATGGTGATCATGAGGTTGGTGTTGGTGCTGACGGCGTTGCGTACGGTGGGTGAGATGTACGTGAGCACGTGCACCACGGCCACCAGACACAGGTATACAACGGGCAACCACCACCAGCCGGTGAGCAGGATCAGCGCGGCACCGATGAAGCTGAGCATGATCCAGGTGAAGAGCGAGCCGCTGCGGTTGCCGCCC
>JALOLX010000022.1 GCA_025455765.1 Flavobacteriales bacterium
TGGCGGCCAGCCCGGCATGCCCAAGGTGAACGCACCCGATGATCCGCATCGCTATGATCATGTGATGGTGATCGTGCGCAACAGTGGCCTCACACATGGTCAGGGCAGCACGGATCCCGGCAGCATTGGCAAGCTGTTCGGTCATGAGAGCGACACACAAAGCCGGTTCGGTGCCATGAACGGTCTGCCCTTCGAGATCCTCAAGCATGAGTTCAACCACCTGCTGTTGGGGGGCAACAACTTCCACAGCGGCGGTGGAAATGCCGCGCAGTTCAACAGCTTCTTCATGCCCCTGCAGGGCGGCCACAGCATGATGGGGGCCAGTGGCAGTGCCTTGATGACCGCTGCGGGCTGGGACCGCGACCGGCTCGGCTGGCGGGCACCGGGCGCGCACCATCGCCTCAATGTGCAGGATGCCAGCGGGCGTCCGGTGAACGGCGACCTCGACCCGCTGGCGGGTGATACCGGTGTGTTTCTGCTGCGCGACTTCGTGAGCACCGGCGATGTCATCCGCATCCGGTTGCCCTTCATTCCACAGGACAACTACCAGCAATGGCTGTGGCTGGAGAACCATCAGGGTATCGCCTACAATGGGAGTCCCACCGACATCTTCCACTACCAGCGGAGGCCCTGCATGGACACCTTGGTTCCCGGCATGTCGGCCACCATCCAGGTGGACCGTGAGCGCCGCAGTGGCCCCGACCTGTACAGTGGCCACGCCGATTACCTGCGTCCCTTACCGGCCAACGGCCTCTTCGATCTGACCCTGTTCGGTGAAGCGGTCAGCGATTGCCCCTATGGTGGCCAACGGAGCATCGCATACGCCATGGAGCCCGAGCGTGCCAATCCATTCACCGGCAACCAGGAGTGGGAACTACCGCTCGTAGATCGCAACAACGATGGCAAGTTGTCCCGTGGCGAGCACCTGGTGCCCAACACCCGCATGGAGAACGGTGTGGCACATGATCGGGCCGCGTTCTATGGCCGCAATGACCAGCTCTACCGCGTCGGTGGCAATTCCGCCATCGGTATGTCCACCAACCCCGCTCTGGTGCCGCAATTGACCCTCGTGAGCAACGCCACGCGGGCCATACACAAGGGTGCTCCGGACGTGCGAGCCACCTACCTCAACGGACTGCGTGTGGAGCTGCTCGATGGCGCGCCCACCGGAGTGTTGAAGGTGCATGTACGCACCGATGATACGATGCTGGAGCGCGACGTGCGCTGGTGCTCGGACAGCATCGTGCTGCCGCCGCTCAGGGGACGTGATGGTCGATCGCTGACCGTGCAGAACGGCGCCACATTGCTCATCGACCGGTCGCTCACACCCACCCGCTACAGCGATCCCGAGCGGATCCACGGCAATACCTACTTCGCGCCACCCACCCGCTTCACGCTACAGAGCGGTGCCCACCTGCATGTGCGCGCTGGGTCGCGCTTGGAACTGCGCCGGGGAACCGTGGTGCATGTGCTGCCCGGGGCCTACCTCCAGGTGGAGGACGGCGCACAGCTCACCATGGACAGCGACTGCCGCATCGTGTTGCACGGCGATGCACGCATGGCGGTGAAGCGCAAGATCCTGCGCAGGATCAACAGGCGCGGCCTGGTCGTCCGTCAGTAGGCACGCACGTTGCGCCCCTCGCGGTAGTTGATGTACGCGCGGTTCACCACGCGGTTGCCGCCCGGGGTGGGGTAGTCGCCGGTGAAGTACCAGTCGCCGCGATGCTGAGGACAGGCGGCATGCAACCCTTCGATGCTCTGGAACACCAGCTTCACCTCGGCGTTGATGCCTTCCGGGGTCAACAGCTCCGCCATCTTATCGCTGATCTGCTGCGGCGTAAAGGGGCGGTACACCTCCTTCACCACGTTCTCCTGCTCCACCAGCGGGCGCCCCACCATGGCCAGGGCGCGTTCGTACACATCATCGAGGATGTTCTCCTGCTTGGTCTCCTGCAGCAAGGCCACTGCTGCCCGGAACGCGGCCAGGTCACCCATCTTGGCCATATCGATGCCATAACAGTCCGGATAGCGGATCTGTGGTGCACTGCTCACCACCACGATCCGCTTCGGTCCCAGGCGGTCCAGCATCTTCAGGATGCTCTGCTTCAAGGTGGTGCCACGCACGATGCTGTCGTCCATCACCACCAGGTCGTCCACACCGGGGCGCACCGTACCGTAGGTGATGTCGTACACGTGCGCCACCATGTCGTCGCGTGCGTCGTCCGAAGTGATGAAGGTGCGCAATTTGGCATCCTTGATCGCCACCTTCTCCAGGCGTGGTCGCAAGGCCAGGATCCGGCGCAGCTCAGCGGGGTCAGGCTTCCCATCCAACGCAAGGATGCGCTTCTCCTTCACCCGGTCCAGCTCGTCCTCCATCTCCTTCAGCATGCCATAACAGGCCACCTCGGCGGTGTTAGGGATGAAGCTGAACACCGTATGCTCCAGGTCGTGGTCCACAGCCTCGAGAATGGCCGGGCACACGCTGCGGCCAAGGGCGATCCGCTCCTGGTACACATCGCGGTCGCTGCCCCGGCTGAAGTAGATGCGCTCGAAGCTGCACGAGCGTTTCTCGCCCGGTTCCACCACCTGTTGCTCGCTATAGCTGCCGTCCTTGCGGATGATGAGCGCATGGCCCGGTGTCAGCTCCTTCACCGCCTCGGTGGGCAGGTGGAAGGCGGTCTGGATGGCGGGACGTTCGCTGGCGGCCACCACCACCTCATCATCGGCGTACCAGTAACAGGGCCGGATGCCATTGGGGTCGCGCATCACGAAGGCATCCCCGTGCCCGATCAGGCCGGCCAGCGCGTAACCGCCATCGAAATCCACCGCGCTTTGCTGCAGGATGGAGCGCACATCGAGCTTCTCCGCGATCACCGCACTGATCTGGCGGTCGTTGTAGCCCAGTTGCCGGTGGATGGCGGCCAGGCGGTCGTTCTCCATGTCCAGGAAGTGCCCGAATTTCTCCAGCACGGTCATGGTGTCGCTCAGTTCCTTGGGCGATTGGCCGATGCTCACCAGCAGGCTGAAGAGCTCGTCCACATTGGTCATGTTGAAGTTGCCGGCCACCACCAGGTTGCGGGACATCCAGTTGCTCAGGCGGCGGCGCGGGTGGCAGTTCTCCAGACCGCCCGCCCCGTGCGTGGCGTAGCGCAAGTGGCCCAGCAGCAGCTCCCCCAGAAAGGGTACATGCTCCTTTAGCCACTCAGTGTCCTTGAGCAGGGCGGTATCCTCGCCCACGGCCTTGCGCAAGCCTTTGTCGATCTGGCCGAAGATGAGCTGGATCGCCTGTTTCTCGGTGCTGCGTTCGCGATCGATGAAGTTCGTGCCCGGGGTGGGGTCCAGCTTGATGGTGGCCACACCGGCGCCGTCCTGGCCACGGTTGTGCTGCTTTTCCATCAGCAGGTACAGCTTGTTCAGGCCGTAGAGTGCCGTCCCGTGCTGCTCCTGGTAGTGGCGCAGCGGCTTCCGCAGGCGGATCAGGGCGATCCCGCATTCGTGTTTGATCGCGTCGCTCATCGGGAAGGAAGGGGGGCCGGGGCTGGTCCGGCACGCGCCGTAAAGGTACGCCGGTGCCACGCACCACGGGTTCCAAGGCAACGTGTGGGCGGGGAAGGCTGTCATAGTGCTGTACCTTGCATCCAGTTATGCATTCCGTGTTGCGTGTCCTGCTTTTGTTGCTTGGCTGCTGGCCCCTGTGGGCAGGTGCGGCTGCACATAGAGCACGGTTCACCGAGAACCGTGGCCAATGGCCGACTGAAGTGCTCTATCGGACACGTGTGCCGGGCGGTATGATGTTCGTTGAGCGCACAGGCTTCACCTTTCTGCTGGCCACCGGCGGGCCGTTCGGGCACCACCATCACGCACCGGGTGACGAACATCCGAGCGAGCCGCTGCGGATGCATGCGTACCGGATGCAGTTCGTAGGTGGTCGTGTACACCGCGCCGAGCCCACTGCAGATCAAGGCTACTACGAGAACTTCTTCCTGGGGAACGACCCAGCGCGATGGGGTTCTCGCTGTGGTGTCTTTGGCGAGGTCGTATTGCGCGATGTGTGGCCCGGGATCGACATCCGGCTGGATGGGCGATCCGGCATCAAGTACGATATCGTGGTGCATCCCGGTGCCGATCCCGCGCAGGTGGCCATGCAGTACGGCGGTGCGGATGGGGTACATGTTGAGAACGGCGAGCTGGTGGTGACCCTCAGTAACGGCACTGTGCGAGAGGCGATCCCCCTGTCCTATACGGTCGATGCGGATGGTCGGCGGACACCGGTGGATGCAGCGTTTGACATCCATGGTCAACGGGTGTCGTTCTCCATTCCGATACCGGATGCTTCAACCCGCTTGGTGATCGATCCCGCCATTGCGTTCTCTTCCTACTCTGGAAGTACAGGCGACAACTTTGGGTACACTGCCACCTATGATGAGGATGGTCACTTGTACGGCGGTGGTACCGTGTTCGACCCGGGCTATCCCACGACCGTGGGGGTATTGCAAGACAACTTTCTCGACGGACAGATCGACATCGGGCTGTCCAAATGGAGCCCGGACGGCGCCGAATTGGTCTGGAGCACCTATCTGGGCGGTACCCGCGCCGAAACACCGCACAGCTTGGTATGCAACGCGGCGGGTGAACTGTTCGTGATGGGGGCCACGGCATCCACAGACTTTCCGGTCACCTCTGGAGCGTACGATACGAGCTTCAATGGAGGCAACTCGATCAACAATATATCCGGTGGATGGGCCGGCGCCACCGTCGGATATGGATTCAACATGGCAGGTGGCAGCGATATTCTGGTGGCGCGCCTCAGTGCGGACGCCACCAGTCTGTTATCGTGCACCTACGTAGGGGGAAGCGCCAACGATGGCCTGAACAACGCCGAACTGCTTGCCCACAATTATGGCGATCATTTTCGGGGGGAGATCGCGTTGGATGCAGCCGGAAGGCCGGTGGTCGCCACCAGCACAGCGAGCGCCGATGCACCGGTCAGCGCGGGTGCTTCTCAGCAAGCATTCGGGGGCATACTGGATGGATATTTTTTCAGGCTGGACGCGGCCCTCAGCACCTTGGAATGGGCCACGTTCCACGGCGGTAGCGAACGTGATAATGGGCTGGGCGTACAGTTCGATTCCGCCGGTCGCATGTTCTTTACCGGTGGCACGCGCAGCGTGGATCTGCCCGTCACGCCCGGTGTTCCGGGTCCCGTTCTCCAAGGCGTAGTGGACGGCTATGTGGCGCGCTATTCAGCAGCAGGCAATGCACTGCTCACCAGCACCTACATCGGATCCACAGCGTTCGATCAGTCCTATCTGGTCCAGTTGGATCAGGCCGATAATGTGTACATCCTGGGCCAGACCGAAGGCGACCTGCCGATCACAGCCGGGCGCTACGGCAACCCAGGCGGCGATCTCTTCATGCAGAAGTACACCAACAGCTTGGCCACAAGGCTTTGGAGCACGCGCCTTGGCAATGTACAGGGCACCCGACTTTCGCCCACGGCCTTCTTGGCGAGCGATTGCGACCAGATCTATCTGAGCGCTTGGGGCGGAGGTGTGCTCGGTGAACCGATCAGCGGTCTTCCCCTCACTCCGAACGCGTTCCAAAGCACGACCAACGGGGGGGATTTCTATTTGATGGTGCTGGAGCCTGACGCTACTGCGCTCAACTATGGTTCCTATTTCGGAGGTGCGCAGAGCAATGAGCATGTGGACGGTGGCACGAGCCGCTTTGACAAGAACGGAACGATCTATCAAGCCGTGTGCGCTGGCTGTGGGAGCAACGATGACTTCCCTACCACACCCACCGCGTGGAGCGCTACGAACGGTAGTCCCAACTGCAACTTGGGGGTGTTCAAGTTCAGCCTTGGCCAGCCCATCGCCAACGTCGCCATCGACGGGCCAGATGAAGTGTGCCCTGGGGCGACCGTACAATTCATCAATTACAGCTTTGGAGGCTCTCAGTATGAATGGGTCTTTGGTGATGGGACACCACCAAGCACCGAGGAGGAACCCGCACATAGCTTCGAGGAGCCCGGCGTTTACACCATACGTCTGGTCCTCTTGGATCCGGCCAATACCTGCTTCACCACGGACACGGCAACTATCACGATCACCGTCACTCCACCCGTTCAAGCCAGCACACAGCCAGTGGTGCCCGTCTGCCCCGGTGATCCCGTGCAATTGCAGGCCAGTGGTGGCGACGATTATCAGTGGTTGACCCCCAACGGTCTTTCATCGCCGTTCATCGCCGGCCCCACGCTCATCTCGGATACGGCCGGGGTCTGGGTGGTCGTGGTAAGCGATGAATGCAGCTCCGATACGGCCTCCGTCGTGGTCAACTACATCAATGCACAGGTCTCCACATCCGAAGACACGTTCGTTTGCATCGGTGATAGCGCGCTGATCGAAGCGTTCGGCGGGGTCGACTATCTGTGGTCTCCGGCCGAATTGCTCAACGATCCTGCTGCTTCAGCACCTTGGGCCACGCCTGTCGTCAACACCCTCTTTACGGTGCTGATCACGACTCCGCAAGGGTGCGAACTGCTCGATTCGGTCCTTGTGCAGGTGCTCGATGAAGTGCCGCAACCCACGCTCCAGGATACCGCGATATGCTTGGGCGATACCATCCAACGCGCCACGGGGATCGCGGCACAATACACCTGGGATGCGGCAGAGGGCATCAGTGCGTTCGATGTGCAGGCGCCTTTGTTCTTTCCCACCGCCACCACGCGCTATTTCGTGTCCATGGTCACTCCGTGCGCCTTCGTGCGGGATAGTGTGCTCATCTCGGTGCAGGAGGTCATCGCCCAGGCCTCGAGAGATACACTGGTCTGTCCGGGTGAACCGGTGCCATTGCGCGCGAACGGAGGCGGCTCGTACCTGTGGACACCCACAGCAGGACTGAATGATCCGCTGAGCCCAACACCCACCGCACGCCCAACGGCTTCGACCGCCTACACCGTAGCGGTCACGGATGACATCGGCTGCAGCGACAGCGATACCGTGCTGGTAGAGTTAAGGCCCTGGCCCTTTGTTCAGGCAGGCCCTGGGGGTACCATCGACTACGGCGACACCTTCGTGCTAACGGCGGTGGGCAATGGCATTCTGAGCTGGGAGGACATCGGCTTGGCCGAGCTGCAGGATCCCACCGCACAGACCGTGAAGCCCGATGAGACCACCACGTATGTCGTGACCGTGATCGATAGCGCGGGTTGCAAGAACACGAGCCAGCTCACCGTCATCGTCAACGGTGATCTGTATGTGCCCAACTCCTTCACCCCCAACGGCGATGGCTACAACGATGGCTTCGGCGCTTCCGGCAAGGACATTGCCACCATCACCCTGGAGGTCTTCGATCGCTGGGGCCTGCTGGTCTGGTCCACCACCGCATTGGAAGGGCGTTGGGATGGCATGTACAAGGGCCGTGAGGCACCGGTGGACACCTACGTGTGGAAGCTGAGCGCCACGGAGCTGAGCGGCCGTCAACGCGAAGCCATCGGTCACGTGACCTTGGTGCGGTAAGAGCCTATTTGGGATCTCTTGAATAATGGGATCCGCGACCATTTTTTGACCAGGCACAGCCGAAAAATGCTCGCATAGCGCTGACTACGTGACCATTTTTCGGCGCAGCATGGTCGGAAAAGGGTCCGCCGTACGGCGGAGCATTTGAAGAGATCCTAAATAGGCTCTAAGACCTATCGGAACTGAGCTGTGTTCATACCCAGCCACTCCATGGCCGCGCCGCCCAATAGCAACTCTTTGGTGGGCGCGTCATACGGCATGCTCTGGATGAGCTCGCCCGGCACCAGTTCACCCAAGGGGAAGGGATAGTCCGTGCCCATGGCCACACGCGCAGGCCCCATCTGGTCCACCACAAGCCGCAGCACGGCTGGGTCGTGTACCAATGCATCGATCCAGAAGCGGCCCAGGTAGTCGCGCGGGTTCACATTGTTGTCCACCGCACACAGGTCCGGGCGCATCAGGAAGCCATGTTCGATACGGCCCAGCGTGGCCGGGAAGGAGCCGCCACCATGTGCGAAGGCCACTCGCAATCGCGGCAGCCGCTCGAAGAGGCCGCTGAAGATCATCGAGGTGATGGCCGTGGTGGTCTCCACCGGCATACCCACCAGCCAGGGCATCCAATACTTGTCGAAGCGGTCGGCGCCCATCATGTCCCAGGGATGCACGAACACGGCCATGTCCAACTCCTGGCAGGCCTCGAACACTTCCAGCAGCCGCGGTTCGCCCAGATTGGTGCCGTGGATGTGCGTGCCGATCTGGATGCCCACCAGACCGATCCGCTTGCAGCGCTCCAGTTCCTGGATGGCCAGCTCGGTATCCTGCATGGGCACGGTGCCCAACCCTACGAACCGCTTGGGCCAACGCTGCACGATCCCTGCGATGTGGTCGTTGAGGAACATCGATAGGTCGAGCGTGTCCTGCGGGCGTGCCCAATAGCTGAACATCACCGGAACCGTGCTCAGCACCTGCACATCCACATGGTGTGCATCGCACTCACCGATCCGCACGCCAGGGTCCCAACAATTGGCCTGCACCTCACGGAAGAACTTGTCATCCATCATCATCCGCGCACAGCCCGGCTTGTGGTGGTCCAGGTGGATGAAGCCTCGATAACCGTATTTGGCCCCGAAGTCCGGAATGTGTTCCGGCAGGATGTGCGTATGGATGTCGACCGTGAAGAACCTGGCCATGGCTGCGGACTTACACGAAGCGCGGGTCGGTCTCCATCACATGCCCGCAGCGCTTGCAGGTGCGCAGGTCCTCGCTGCCGTAGAAGGCACGGAAGCGGGGCAGGAAGTCCTGTTCGATGTTGTGCAGCACGAAGCGGTATTCATGCAGCAGGTTGTTGCACTGTTCGCAGTACCACTGAAGGCCGTCCTGCATCTCGCGGTCGGCGCGCTTCACTTCGATCACCAGTCCCACGGTGTTGGCGCCGCGCCGGGGCTGATGGGGCACGTTGGCCGGAAGCAGGAACAGTTCTCCCTGCTTGATCGGAATGGTCACTGCATGGCCGTCCTCCTGGATGCCCACTTCAATGTCCCCTTCGATCTGGTAGAACAGCTCTTCGGTCTCGTTGAAGTGGTAGTCCTTGCGGGCGTTGGGCCCACCCACCACCATCACGATGTAATCGCCCGCATCGTGGTACAGGTTCTTGTTGCCCACCGGGGGCTTCAGCAGCTCGCGGTTGTCATTGATCCACTGCTGCAGGTTGAAGGGTCTACGGACAGGCATGACGCTTGGGATGGTGCGCTAAAGGTAGCGCAGGTCACGCTCCCTGACCTATTTGCGGGCCCGGCCGGCCTGCAGGAGCAGTGCGCCGTTCGTACGCTGCATCGCCGCCGTGTATTCCATGTCCTGCACAAAGGCATGCAGCTGCTTGTCGTAGCGCACAATGGCGAAGGGCATGTCCAGCTGATCGGTGTCCGCTCCTTCGTACTGGTCTGTCTTCAACATCATCACGTCCATGTCCAACGGCATCAGAGCGAGTTCGGCAGGTTCCACCTTGGCCCGGGTGTCCACCACGATCCGCTTGGTGATGTAGCCATCCTTGCTGAACTCAAGGGTGTATTGGTGGTCGTGCAGCAGCTCCACATCGAACCGCCCGTTCTTCTGTTGGACAGCCGCTTCGGAATGGCCATCGTCACGGTACACCGTGATCGAGCAGGCATCCAGCCGACCGTTCACATCAACGATCCGTCCACCCACAGGTAGGGCATGTTCATTGGACGGCTGGGCTTGTGCGACACCAGCGGTGAACAGGGTGGCGCAGACGAGCATGGGGCGGAAGGGGAGAGGGCTTCGCATGCGTGTTCTACGCGAACCTCCCCGATCGGGTTACACCAAATACGCAGCGGGGGTTGACGCCGTGCGCCAACCCCCGCTCCTAACCCTTCAAGCGATCACTGGATCACCACACGCTGGGTGCTCACCCCCGCGCTATGCGTGGCGCGGAGTACATAGGTGCCAGGCGCAAGTTCCACCTTGGGCTGCAGCTGGAACAGACCCTCAGCCACCGCTCCGCGCACCTCGCTGTGCACCGATCGGCCCGAGGCATCGCTCAGCTCCCAGGTCACCGCGCCCTGCAGGCTTCCCGTACGCACGAACAGTACGCCGTTGCTGGGGTTGGGGAACACGCTCCAGGTGCGCTCCAGTTCAGTGATGCCCACAATGCACTCCACCGCGCTCACGGTCACCGTATAGGGACCTTCACTGCTGCTGAACGGGTCAACAAGTACGGGGAGGTAGTACGTGCCAGCTTCCACAGCGGTGTAATAGGCCGTACGATTGCCATCCGGACAGTCCTCCGTGTTGTTGGAAACGCTGAACACGAGCTCATCTGCAGGGCAGGAGGTGGCCAGCAGGTTCCAGACATTGCTGAAGACAGGATCGGTCCCGCAATAAGCGATCGTGAGGTCAGCACACTCGCTCAGGGTGAAGGCATGCCACACATTGGGCAGTCCCACTTGTGCGATCAGCGAACCTTCCACCGCATCCCCAGGCAGGGTGGCGCCTTCGCTGTCGCCTGTGAACTCCACGCTAGCTCCCAAAGCGAGCGCTTGTGCGGTCACGTTGGTGCAGAGGTCATTGTCGGGACTGTTGCTGCCACAGCCGGCAGCGCTCACTTCCACGCTGTAAGGGCCTTGCGCGCCGCTGAAGGGCTCGGTGAG
>JALOLX010000304.1 GCA_025455765.1 Flavobacteriales bacterium
GTGATCGTGTGGATCTCTGCGGGATCCAGCTGCTCGGCCAGTACTTCGGGCACTTCCACGCGGGTGCGGATCTCCGGATGGAAGTACACCGTGGCACCGATGATGATGCCCAGACCGACCTGACCCACCACCTTGAACTTGCCCGCCAATCCGCGCTTGTCCTTCTTGAAGACCTTGATGTAGTCATCGAGGAAGCCGATCAACCCCAGCCACACCGTGCTCACGAGCAGCAGGATGATGTAGATGTTGTTGAGCTTGGCGAAGAGCACTGTGGGAATGATGGTGGCGGACAGAATGATGAGCCCTCCCATGGTCGGCGTGCCCTGCTTCTGCAACTGACCATCAAGACCCAGGTCGCGCACGGTCTCTCCCACTTGTAGTCGGCGCAAGAGGTTGATGATGCCTTGCCCCCACCACAGCGAGATCAACAGCGAGACGAACACGGCCATGGCCGCGCGGAACGAGATGTAGTTGAATACACCCGCTCCCGGGATGTCCGCACCGATGCTATCGAAGAGGTGATACAGCATTATTTGTGCAGCAGTTCAAGGGTTTCCTTCAGCACGGCCACATCGTCGAAGGGGTGCTTCACACCCTGTACCTCCTGGTAGGTCTCGTGGCCCTTCCCAGCCAGCAGCACCACATCGCCAGGGCGGGCCATACCCACTGCCTGTCGGATGGCTTCACGTCGGTCCGGGTTCACCCAGGTGCGCGGCACATCACCGGGGGCAATGCCCGTACGCATCTCATTGAGAATGGCCATCGGATCCTCACTGCGTGGGTTGTCGCTGGTGAGTACCACCTGTGCGCTCAGCTCCACCGCGATGCGCGCCATCACTGGTCGTTTGGCACGGTCGCGATCGCCCCCACAGCCGATGACCGTGATCACCTGCTCATGCTCGCCACAGACCTCATTGATCGTGCTCAGCACGTTCTTCAGCGCATCAGGAGTGTGCGCATAATCCACGATGCCGATGATGCCTGTGGAGCTGCGCACGATCTGGAAGCGACCGCGCGGAGGCTCCAGATCACTAAGCGCAGTGAGAACGTTCATCACTGGTTCACCGAGCAGGACGGCCACCGCGTACACGGCCACCAGATTGCTCGCATTGAACTCACCGATCAAGCGGGCATACAGGTCGTGTCCATCGATGTTCAGGTGCAGACCGGTGAGCTGGTTCTCCACGATGCGTGCACGGTGGTCGGCCATGCCCTTCACGGCGAACGAGCGCTTGGTGGCGCGCGTGTTCTGAACCATCACGGCGCTGTGCACATCGTCCGCGTTCACCAGTGCGAAGGCCGATGACGGCAACACATCGAAGAAGCCCTTCTTGGCTTTGATGTAAGCGTCGAACGTGCCGTGGTAGTCGAGGTGATCGTGGGTGATGTTGGTGAACACGGCACCCGCGAAATGGAGGCCCGCGATGCGCTGTTGTACCACGCTGTGCGAGCTCACTTCCATGAAGCAATGGGTGACCTTCTCGGCCACCATCTCGGCCAGCAGGGCGTTGAGGCGCACCGCATCCGGCGTGGTGTGCGTGCTGGGGATGGTGCGTTGGCCGATGCGGATCTCCACCGTGCTGATGAGCCCGCACTTATAGCCGAGCGACCGGAACAGGCGGAACAACAGGGTGGCCGTGCTCGTCTTTCCGTTGGTGCCCGTGATGCCGATCAGCTTCAGCTTACGCGATGGCTGATCATGGAAGTTGTCGGCCATCAAGCCCAGGGCTTCTGCTGCATCCGGCACGCGCACATAGACGATACCGTCCTTCAGCTCGGCAGGAAGCGTTTCGCAGATGACAGCCACTGCACCAGCCGCTACAGCCTTATCGATGAAGGCATGGCCATCCACCTGGGTGCCCCGCGTGGCCACGAAGGCTGTGAACGCCGTGACCGCCCTGCTGTCAAAGGTCAATTGCTCCACCGCAGTGTTGGTGGAACCCACCACCTGCTCGATGCGGACCTTGTAAAGGATGTCCTTCAACAGCTTCATGCGAGCTCGATGAGTATGGTGGTCCCCGTGCGGGCGTTACTGCCGGGTTGGATCGATTGGCGCTTCACCATGCCGTTGCCCGCCACGCGCACCCGCAGACCGGCGTTCTCCAGCAGAAAGAGCGCGTCCTTCAGGCCCATGCCCAGCACGTTGGGCACGCGCTCCAACGAGGCATCCGGAATGCCGCGCGGGGCCAGCACCACCGCACTGTCCGCGGCCTGCGTGGTCACCCATTGTGCATCGCCTTGCACCTGTACCGGCAACCCAAGGCCTTCAAGCGCCACACGCAGATCACCGGCGTGCCCGCTCAGGCTCACCGGCATCCGGCGCTGATCCACGGCCG
Organism: Flavobacteriales bacterium; assembly: GCA_025455765.1. Classification (GTDB taxonomy): domain Bacteria; phylum Bacteroidota; class Bacteroidia; order Flavobacteriales_F; family PHOS-HE28; genus PHOS-HE28. The sequence continues at coordinate 2,337 of JALOLX010000304.1, forward strand.
CGAGTTGCGTGGGCTGCTGAAGCTCCAGGCGGTTGCTGTAGATCTTGTCCGCGATCTCCTTGAAGATGGGACCCGCCACTACGTTGCCGTAATAGCCGCTCATCGTGGGACCGTTCACTACTACGATGCAGCTGTACTTGGGCGCATCCGCCGGGAAGTAGCCAGCGAACGAGGCTTGATAACTGACGCCGTTCTGCTTGTAGCCACCCTGCCGTGCGATCTGCGCAGTACCTGTCTTGCCCGCAATGCTGAAATGTGCACCCTTGAGGTTCGTGGCCGTTCCGGTGTCCACCACGTTCACGAGCATACGACGCGCCACTTCCAAGGTGCGCTTGGAGGCGATCCGCTCGTTCAGCACCACCGGCTCGAACGACTTCACCGTGCGGCCGTTGCGCGATACACGGTCCACCAGGTAGGGCTGCATCATACGGCCATCGTTGGCCACTGCATTGTAGAAGGTGAGGATCTGCAACGGCGTGAAGAGCGTCTCGTAGCCGATGCTGATCCAGCGACGAAGGCCCTCGATGAACTGCTTGGGCTTGTCGCCGTAGGCCTTCGTTACCGCCAGACTGATGCCCGTATTGGACGACACCTCGAAGGCGCGCTCCACCGAGATGCGACCATAGCCGCCTTCATGCGAATCATGCATCCAACGGTCGCGGAAGCGCACCTTGCCGCCATTGGTGTTCACCGTATCCGCTGGATCGATCAATCCATCTTCAATACCCACCAGCAGCGAGGCGAGCTTGAAGGTGGAGCCGGGCTCCGTGGCCTCGGCGATGGCGTGGTTCAGCCCTTCGGTGTAGGTGCTATCGCTGCTCTTCATCAGGTTGCTGATGGCCTTGATCTTGCCGGTGGCCACCTCCATCACCACCACGCAGCCGTACTGCGCACCGTGCTTCTGCAGCTGTCGTTCCAAGGCTGCATGAGCCACGTCCTGTAGGTTGAGATCGATGGTGGTATGGATGTCGGTGCCCGGCACGGGGTCCACACCTTCTCCATTGTCCACAGGCATCCACACACCACCGGCCAGACGGCGTTCCAAGCGGCGCCCCGTGGTACCCTTCAACCACTTGTCGTATCCGGCTTCCAGACCCACCATGTTGCTGTCGCGCAGCACATAGCCCACGGTACGGGCCGCCAACCTGCCAAAGGGGCGCACACGCACCGTGCGCTTCTCGGTGACCAATCCGCTCTTGTAACGACCCAGGCGATAGAGCGGGAAGGTGCGCAACTGCTGCACCTGCGTGTGGTCGGCCTTCCGCTTCACCAGATGGTAGCGCTCACGACGAGCTCGCGCCTGTTGCAGATCGCGCTCGTAGTCCGCAGCAGTACGGTCACCGAAGAGCTGAGCGAGATGCCAGGCCAGCGAATCCACATGGGCGTTGAAGAGCTCATCGGTGAGCGCATCGGCGGCCATGTCCATGCGCACATCGTATTCGGGCACACTGGTGGCGAGCAGGCGGCCATCCTCGCTGTAGATGTGGCCGCGATCGGGCTGCACGGTGCGGTAGGTGGTGCTCACCTGTTCCGCCTTCGCACGCCACTTGTCGCCTTCCAGCAGCTGAATGGTGAAGAGCTTCACGGCGATCGCCGCAGCGAAGACCACCATGAGCAGGTAGATGATGTTGGCCCGGGCCCGCAGCTGCTTGGTCTCCATCACGGGGTGCGGGTCTTGTTGAGTTCTCGCTCGCTCACTTCCACCTTCACCGGCGGCACACGGCTCTCGCGCAGACCAAGTGCACCGATACCGGCCGCCACCTGGCTCTGTTGTTCGCGCTTCTCCAGTTGGGCGCGCACCGTGATGTACTCGGAGCGCAGTTCCTTCAGTGCTGCCCCGGTGCGATCGAGATCGCGCACCACACGTTCGGTGTGGTATCCGTAGGCGATGTATACGATCATCATCGCTGCGCAGAAGAGGATGAAGGGCATGTTGCCAAGCACCCGTTCACGGGTGAGGAACGAGCCATTGAGCACGCTGATGAAGCCACCAGGCAGGCGCGCGCCACCTCCTTGCTCGGCCTTGGGGGGCTTCGCGGTGGTCTCCTGGTCGGGTTCGCGCAACTTGTTCACGTGCGTTCTGCGGTTCTTAGGCGGGCACTGCGGGCCCGGGGGTTGATGGCGATCTCTTCGTCGGTCGGTTGTATGGGCTTGTTGCTTGTCGGGTTGAACGGCCGCGTGCGGTTGCCGTAGAGGTCCTTGGTCTCCACGCCACCGAGGTCTCCGCTGCGCATCCAGTTCTTCACCAGGCGGTCCTCGAGGCTGTGATAGCTCATGATCACCAGCATGCCACCGGGTGCGATCACCTCTGCGCTCTGCTTCAGCAGTGCTTCCAGCGAGCCCAGTTCATCGTTCACGGCGATGCGGGCGCGTGGGGTCACAGGCTTCAGCGCTTCCACCAGCTGAAGCGTGGTGCCGATGCGCGTCTCCGCGTTGGCCTTCACCAGCTGCCGGGCCACGCGGTGTGCGGCATCAACTTCGCCATAGGTGCGCAGCAGATGCGTGAGCGCCGCTTCGTCCAGGTCGCGCAGCAGTTGCGATGCGGTTCGCTTGGCGCGGTGGTCCATCCGCATA
>JALOLX010000305.1 GCA_025455765.1 Flavobacteriales bacterium
TTACTTCAGCTTCAAGCTGGTGGCGGCCGGTGCCAAGGTCATCGCAGTGGTGAACGATCCTGCCAAAGCCGAGGCGATCGAGGCCCGCAAGAAGGAACGGCGCGTGAGCGATGAGCAGCTGGTGGTGCGCACGGTGCCGGCCGGTGATCCCGGTGTGGGACCGAACGAAGCGGACATGGCCCTGATCGTTCATCAGTTCCTGCGCATCGCTGACCGCAAGACCTACTTCGAGCTGCTGCGCCGCGGGTTGAAAGAGCCTCGGCCCCTGTTCATGATCGAATGGCAGGACCGCCAGACCCCCATGGGTCCGCCCGTGAGCGAACGCAAGAGCGTGGACGAGATCATGGACATGGTGCCAGAACTGGGTTACAGCGATGTGGGGGCCCATTCGGCCAAGATGCCGGACCAGGTGATCTTCGTGATCACCGACTACATCGACCTCGAAGGAGAAGGCATGTAAGCCTTCGCTCAACGGGCAGCGCGCGCCGCCTGTTCTGCGATCTCCTTTGCGGTCAAGGCCACGCCCTTGTAGCTGAAGAACAGGTTGGCCCAAATGATCTTGGAGTACTTGTACAGGATCGGGGCAAGGACCATCAGCCCGCCGACCACCGCTACGATGTAGGTCCACATGCTGGCCTCGGGGTAGAGCACCAGGATGGCCACGTAGATGCTGACGAACAGGGCCACGCCCATGGCGTAGGACACGTACATCCCGCCGTAGTAGAAACCTGGTTCAGGAGTGTAACGGCGCTCACAGACCGGACAGCGTTCCAGCAGATCCCCGGCCTTCATGAAATTGTACGGGTTCGGGTCCACGAAGAAGTCGCCCTCGTGGCAATGCGGGCACTTGGAGTGGAGAACGCTGTACAGCTTGGTGCCTTTGTTGAGCATGCCACAAAAGTACGGGAGCTGCGCGGGGCGGTCTGGTGATGTGGGTCACCCAATGCACTGAAGGAACCGTCCAGGATCAGGCAGGCATCACTGCTTCAGCTTGGTCGCGAAGGCCTTGCGGAACTTGTCCAGCTTGGGTCTGATCACCATCTGGCAGTAGCCCTGCTCACCGTTCTGTGCGTAGTAGTTCTGGTGATAGTCCTCTGCCGCGTAGAACGTGGTGGCGGGTACGATCTCGGTGACGATGGGACCGCGGAACGCACCGCTTGCATCGAGGGCGGCCTTGTAGTGCTCTGCGATCTTCTGTTGCTCCGGGGAGTGGAAGAAGATGGCCGACCGGTACTGGGTGCCCACATCGGCTCCTTGGCGGTTCAAGGTGGTGGGGTCATGGGTCTGCCAGAACACTTCCAACAGCTCATCCACGGTGATCTGCGTGGGGTCGAAGGCGATCTGCGCCACTTCAGCGTGGCCGGTGCGTCCGGTGCACACCTCCTTGTACGAAGGGTTCTTCACCGCACCGCCCATGTAGCCGGACACCACCGAATGCACACCCTTCAGTTCGAGGAACACGGCCTCCACGCACCAGAAGCAGCCGGCGCCGAGGGTGATGGTATCGAGCGAGGCAGGTGCGGGTCGGGTCATGGTCGTGGCGGGACTAACAGCGTTCTTCGGTGTGGCGACAGTGGAGCAGGCTGCAAAGGTGGTCATCACGCCGAACAGCGCAGACAGGCTCGCGATAGGGTTCATGTGCATCATGAGAAGAACAATGCGTGGAGCAAAAGGATCATTGTGATGCAGATGCGGAATGACAGATGCGTGACCGCAAGAGCACCACTTCTACGCAGGATATCCGAACCGCGACATTCAGCTTGGATCCGCTGTACGGCGGACCACCAACTGAGCTTACACAGAGCGGGAGACGGGGCTCGAACCCGCGACATTCAGCTTGGGAAGCTGATACTCTACCAACTGAGCTACTCCCGCTTGAACTTCGCAGACAAAAGTAAGTGGTCGGCACGATCGATGATGGCTCCCGACCTTCGAGCAAGGATGACCATGGTCGTGCCGCGTTCCTGCTGCGCAAGTACCTCACCTTCAGCAGGCCGCTGAGCGGTCGCTGTGCTTAACCTACATTTGACCGAGGCTTAACACCCTGCCTGCGCAGACTGGTCGACCTTTGCCGCGCAACCGCAACACAAGCTGATGAGCGCCACCCAAGCCCCAAAAGTGCTCCTCGTGGACGACGAGCAGGACATCATCGACCTGCTGAAGTACAACCTGGAGCGCGAAGGCTATCAAGTGACCACGGCGCTCAATGGCCGGGACGCCATCAAGCAGGCCAAGCAGCACCGTCCCGATCTGATCGTGCTGGACATCATGATGCCCGGCATGGACGGTGTGGAGGTGTGCAACCAGCTCAGGCAGATGCCCGAGTTCAAGCAGACGCTGATCACCTTCCTATCCGCACGGGCCGAGGACTATTCACAGATCGCTGGCTTCGAGGCTGGTGCCGACGACTTCATCACCAAACCCGTGCGCCCCAAGGTGTTCGTGAGCAAGGTGAAAGCCTTGTTGAAGCGTAGCGGATCGGACCGTCCGGAAGGGCAGGTGCTGGAGGCCAATGGTGTGCGGGTGGACCTGGAGAAAGTGCTCGTACAGGTGGGCGAGCAGGAGCTTCAGTTGCCGAAGAAGGAGTTCGAACTGCTGACGCTGCTGATCGGCAAGCCCGGTAAGGTGTTCAAGCGCGAAGAGATCTACAACCAGATATGGGGCAACGAGCTGTTCGTGGGCGATCGCACCATCGATGTGCATATCCGCAAGCTGCGCGAGAAGATCGGCGAGGACCGCATCAAGACGATCAAGGGCATCGGCTACAAGTTCGACGCGTAAGCGCTCCTTGCCGTTCCCACCCTTCACCTATATTTGCGGCCCTTGTTGGACCCTTCACGGGTCCCGACAAGGAACAGGTCCCTGCCTTTGGTGGGGACTTTTCTTTTGGTGCCGTTCTTTGCCCTTGCACCGCCGTTCCCCAAGTGCCACCGTCCGAAGCGTCCTCTTCAGGCATCCTTTTTTGAGGCTCAAGCGTCTCCCTCCTAGTAGCACATGTCACGCTCCTACAAAATAGCCTTGATCCTGAAGAGCCGCAGCAGCCTGCCCGTGTACCGGGACCTGGCCAAGCTGAGCGACCGGGAGTTGGATGAGCAAGTGATGGCACTGATCCGTCGCATGCGCACCAACGAAAGCGCCACCATCGCACGCATGGTGCAGCGCACCCCCACGTTCAGCTTGAACTGAGCGCTGTTGGCAGTACGGGGTCACCTGCCCGCATAGCCCGGGAGGACGCTCGTATATTTGTGGTCCCATTCCTTACCACGATGAGCGACCACCACTTCGATGGCCATTTCCCGGAAGAAGCTGAACAGAACGAGATCGGAGGACCCGTGCTCGTAGCCGTGATGTCACTGGCCCTGGTGGTCCTGTTGATCTGGATCGCGAGCTAAGCTTCGACCGCACCGGACTTCTGGTCGCCAGCGCGGTCCAAGTACTCATCGCGGCGTACCAGCATGTACCAGTTCTCGCCCAGTTCAAGGTACCCTTGTTCGAAGCAGAACACGTACGTATTGCCCGCTTTCGTTCGGTGCGTGTTGGTGTGGTACATGAAGTTGTAGCCGCGTTCCAACAGCTTGTCGCG
>JALOLX010000306.1 GCA_025455765.1 Flavobacteriales bacterium
GCAGAGCAGGTCCTTCACCATCATGTGCTCGGTCACATACGGGTCCGGTGTCTTGAACCACGGCATGTGCTTCACCACGGGATCGTTCCACGCAAGCTTACCATCGTCCACCAATAGCCCCACGGCACAGGCCGTGAAGGCCTTGCTCATGCTGGCGACGAAGAAGATGCTGCTGGCGGTGACGGGCTCCGGCTTGGCCAGATCGAGCTTGCCATAGCCCTTGCTCCACACCAGCTGTCCGTCCTTCACGATGCCTACGGCCAGGCCGGGCTGGTCGAACTTCACGACCGCGTCAGCGATGTAGGCGTCCAGGGCGTTGAGGTCGGGCTGTTGGGCGCTGCTGATGAAGGCCAGACCCAAGGCCGGCAACAGGAGGAGGGTGCGAAGGCTCATGCTGCGAAGTTGCACATCCCGACCGTTACTCGCCACCCACGCTCACTTCCACCTCGCTGGTCTCCACCTTGGCGCCCTTCAGCTCGGTCTCCGGACCGATGCCATCCAGTACTTCCAGGTTGATGCCGTCGCTGAGGCCGGTCTTGATGTAGGTCTTCTTCCACTCTTCGCCGTTCTTCACGTGCACGAAGGCGCTGTCGCCCTTCTCGTTGAATTCAACGATGCTCTCGGCCACGGTATACACGCTGTCGCGTTGTTCGAGCACGATATCGGCGTTGGCGCTGTATCCACTGCGCAGGGTCTGCCCTTCCTTCACCTTCACCGCCGCGCGGATCTCGAACTGGATGGCGCCGTTCTCCTCCACGCCCTTCGGCGCGATGTACTCGAGCTCGGCATCCCACTTGGCGTTCTCGATGGCACCGACGGTGAGCACCACGGGCATGCCCAGCTTCACCTTGCCCACCTCGCTCTCGTCCACCTTGCCCTGGAAGATGAGGTCGGTCATGTCCGCAATGGCGGCGATGGTGGTGCCTTCGTTGAAGTTGTTGCGCTCGATGACGCTGTTGCCCTCCTTCACCGGCACATCGAGCACCATGCCATCGATGGTGCTGCGCACGATGGTATTTCCGGCGCTGCTGCGGCTGATGCCGTCGCGCACCACCTGCAACGCTTCCTTCGCCGCTGCCACTTCCTGGTCGGCGTTCTTCAAGGCGATGTCGAAGCCCTGCATCTCTGCGGCGCTGATCACACCCTTGTCGGCCAAGGGCTTGTTGCGGTCGTAGTTGAGGCGTGCGTTCTGCTGGGCGATCTCTGCGTTGCGCACGCGGTTCTCTGCGTTGCTCAGGCTCAACATGTCGGGCACGATCTTGATCTTGGCCAGCGGCTGGTCGCGCTTCACCACATCACCGGCTTCCACGTAGAGCTCGGCGATGATGCCGCTGACCACGGGCTTGATGAGGATCTCTTTGCGCGGCACGATCTTGCCGTTGGCCACGGTCTTCTTCACCACATTGTTGCGGGTGAGCTTCTCCACCTTGAACTCGTCGGGACGGCTGGCGCTCTTCTGGTAGAGGAAGTAGAGCGTCCAGATGAAGAGGACACCCAGTCCGATGAAGAGGAGGTATTTGAGGATCGGTTTCATGGTCCGGTGGTCGGTTGTCAGGCGGTGGTGGAGGTCATTCGGCGCGCAGGGCATCCACGGCTTTGATGGCCATGGCCCTCCGCGCAGGCAACAGCCCGGCGAGCAGGCCGCTGGCGATGAGCACGGCAAAGGCGATGAGGGCGACGTAGAGGTCCACGCCGGGGTTCTTGAAGAAGTCGGCATCACCGGCCACTGAGCGGATGGCCTCCAGCACGCCCACGCCTGCCAGCAGACCGAAGTAGCCGGCCACGAAGGTGAGCGTAAGGGCTTCCTGCACGATCTGCCCGGTAATGTTGCGCGGTGTGGCGCCCAGGCTGCGGCGGATGCCGATCTCCTTGGTCCGCTCCTGGATGCTCACCAGCATGATGTTGCCGATGCCGATGGCGCCTGCGAGCAGTGTGCAGATGCCCACGAACCAGCTGAGCCCGCCGATGCCGAGGAAGAGACCGTTCATCTTGCCGTAGAACTCCTGCATGTTCCAACTGCCGAAGGCGCTCTCATCGGTGGGATCCACGCGGTGCTTGCGGGCCATCAGCTGGCGCACCTGCTGCTCCACTTCGCCCACGTCCACGCCCGGTTCGGCCACCAGGGTGAACCAATGCACTTCGTTCAAGGCGTTGAAGGCCTTCTGGAAGGTGGTGAACGGCACGTAGATCTTGGCATCAGGGTTGTCGCCCATCTCTGCACTGCTCTTCTTCTTGCTGACCCCGATCACCTGGAAGTACACGCCATTGATCTTGATGTACTTGCCGATGGGATCATCCGGCTTGAAGAGCTGGTCCACCACGTCCTGGCCGATCACCGCCACCTTGCGCTCCTCGCTGAGGTCTGCGTGGTTGAGGAAGCGGCCCTGCGGCAGGCGGATGGCTTCCACCTGGATCACTTCGGGTTCGCTGCCATACACGCTGAAGGCGCCCACCTTACCGTTGTAGCTGACGTTGTTGCCGCTCTGCCAGCCGCCCAGTTGCAGCTGCGGGGAGCAGACCTGGATGCCCGGCACGTTGTTGCGGATGATGCTGATGTCCTCGTTGTCGAAGGTGAACATGCGCCCCTTCTGGAAGCCCGCATACGGCTTGGTGGTGGGCATGGTCCACAAGAAGGCACTGTTGGTGGCGAAGCCCTCGAAGCCGCCCAGCACCGCGTTCTTCAGCCCGTTGCCCATGCCCAGCATCACCACCAGCATGAAGATGCCCCACGCCACGCCGAACATGGTGAGGAAGCTGCGGAGCTTGTTGCGGCTCAGCGTGTTCCAGATCTCTCCCCAGCGGTCGTTGTCGAACATGGCGTTATTCGTCGCGTAGCAAGGCCGTGACGGCCACGTCGATGCGGATGGTGGGGTCGCGGAAGAACTCGCTGCCGGGTACCACGCTGGCGATGCCTTCCATCAGGAACACGCCGGATACCAGCCCCAACCAGCCTGCCATGCCGGTGATGAACACGGATTCCAGCAGCACCTGACCGACAACATTGGCCGGTGTGGCACCAAGCGCCTTGCGGATGCCGATCTCGCGTGTGCGTTCCTTCACCACGATGAGCATGATGTTGCTCACGCCCACGATCCCCGCGATGAGCGAGCCGATGCCCACGAACCACAGGAAGGCCGTGATGCCCGTGAAGATGTTGCTCACCGTGCCCACGTTCTCCACGTTGTTGTTCACCCACAACGCACGCTCATCGGTGGGGTCGAAGTCGTGCCGCCGTGCCAGGGTATGGATGGCGCGTTGTTCGGCCCGCTTGGCTCCGGCCACACTGGCATCGGCGAAGCTGAAGGTGATGTCGTCCACGATGCCTTTGGCGTTGAACACCTTCTGCGCAGCGCTGAGCGGGATGTATACCGGACTGCGCTGGCCTCGCTCCGGACCACCGGTCTCGTAGGCATACAGCCCCACCACCTCGAAGGGGATCCCGTTCACGTTGATCCACTTGTGCAACGGATCCTCCTTCTTGAAGAGCTCGGTGCGGCAGTCTTCGGCAATGACGATGACCTTGCGGTCCTGCACCTGGTCCACCTCATTGATGAAACGCCCTTCGATGATGCGCTGGTGCTGCAGTTGTTGGTAGGCGGGCTGGATGCCGCGAATGCTGTAGCTGCCGGAGTTCATCCCGTACTGCAGCTTGCTCTGCCCGCGCCACACGCTGTACTGCCCGCTGATGTGCTGGATGCCCGGTATGGCGTTCTTCAGGGCCGTGATATCGTCATCTTCCAACGCGATGGCGCGGTTGGGCGGCAGGCCCTTCCACGGCTTGCTGGTCTCGTTGCCCCAGATGCGGATGCTGTTGGTGGCCGTGTTGCGGAAGTTGTAGCTGAAGCCGTTGCGCAACCCGGCGCCGGCCCCCAGCAGGATGATGAGCATGAAGATACCCCAGAACACCGCAAAGCCGGTGAGCACAGCGCGCAGCTTGTTCTTGCTGATGCTGTCCAGCACTTCGGCCCATTTCTCCCTATCGAACATCGTCGCCGGGTTTGCGGGTCACGGTGACACCGTCCATGCTGGTGCTGAGGCTGCGCGGGTCCAGGTGGGCGTTCTCGATGAGCCCGTCGCGCAGGTAGATCACGCGCTGGGTGGCAGCGGCCACATCGCGCTCGTGGGTCACGATCACCACGGTCTTGCCGAGATCGCGGTTCACCTCGGTGAGCAGGGCCATCACCTCATCGCTGGTCTTGCTGTCCAACGCTCCGGTGGGCTCATCGGCCAGGATGATCTTGGGGTCGCTGATCAAGGCACGGGCAATGGCCACACGCTGTTTCTGACCACCGCTCATCTCGTTGGGCATGTGGTGCGCCCACTCGCGCAAGCCCACGCGTCCCAGCATCTCCAGGGCCAGCTCGTTGCGCTTGCGCCTTGGAACGCCTTGGTAATAGAGCGGGAGCGCCACGTTCTCCATGGCGTTCTTGAAGGTGATGAGGTTGAAGCTCTGGAAGACGAAGCCGATGTACTTGCTGCGCAGAATGGCGTTCTCCGTCTCGCTCTGCCCCTTGATCAACATGCCGTCCAGCAGGTATTCGCCACTGTCGTAGTTGTCCAGGATGCCGATGATGTTGAGCATGGTGCTCTTGCCCGAGCCCGAACTGCCCATGATGCTAACGAGCTCACCACTGCGGATCTCCAGGTCGATGCCCTTCAGCACCTGCAGGATGTTGGCCCCGGTGCGGTAGGCCTTGCGGATGTCCTTCAGGACGATCATGGTCCGAAAGTACCGGGCCTGTGCGCAACTTCCGTGGCGGTTACACGAACGGTTGTGGGCTGGGAGCAATGGTTAGGCGCGGCTCCAGGTCCCGGTCGGCCAGCCGTCAGATCAGGTCCCATACCGTGCGGCGCTGGGCCGGGATGAGCGCGATCACCGCACCGAACA
>JALOLX010000307.1 GCA_025455765.1 Flavobacteriales bacterium
CCGCGGTGTCGTGCGCGGTAGTGCGGGGCACATCGCTGCGGTCAGCATCTTTGAGGGGGAGGTGATGGCCTTGGTCTCCGACGACCAGGGTTCCTGGGTGCTGGGGCGCTTTTCGGATGCTCCGCGCGGCCTTCATATCCTGTACAGGGACAACGAACTCCTCATCACCAACCCGCTCGATTGCCACGTGGAGGACGATGGGCGCAGCTACAGGCCGGATGAACTCCAGCTTCAAGAAGGCGACCGAACCCTGCGCTGCGTGCGGTATTACTGGGAGGTGAACTATGATCTCTTTCAGAACAAGGGCAGTGTACCGAATACCGTCAACTACGTCACCGGCCTGTTCAATCAGAGCGCGATCCTGTTCGACAACGATGGCATCGACGTGACACTTTCCGAGGTGTTCGTGTGGGATGTGCCGAGCCCGTATGTGCAGACCTCCACGAGCGCGCTATTGAACCAGTTCGGGGTCACCCGCACCAGCTTCAATGGCGACATGGCCCACTTGCTTGGAATGGCCGGTGGCGGTGGCATCGCCTGGCTGAACACCTTATGCAACGGCCAGACATCGCTGCGGATGGCCTACAGCGATATCAACGCCACCTACTCCAACGTCCCCACTTACAGTTGGAGCGTGATGGTGGTCTCCCACGAACAGGGCCACAACCTGGGTTCACGGCACACCCACGCCTGTGCATGGAACGGCAATGCCACCGCGATCGATGGTTGTGGGCCAACGGCGGGCTACACGGAAGGCACGTGCCCGACCGGTCCGGTACCTACGGGTGTAGGTGGCACCATCATGAGCTATTGCCATTTGGTGGGCGGTGTGGGCATCAACTTCAACAACGGCTTCGGTCCACAGCCAGCCGCAGTGATGGTGAACCGGGTGAACTCCTCCACTTGCTTGGCGGCATGCGGCACCACCTGTGATCCACCGGGCAATCTGTTCGCCTCCGGCATCACCGTGAGCAACGCCACCCTGTCTTGGGCGGCCATCGGTGCCACGTCCTACACCTTGCGTTGGCGGGCGGTGGGTGCTTCCACATGGAACGAGGTCGCCGGGCTGACGAACAATAGTTATGCGCTCTCCGGCCTGACGCAGACCACCGCCTACGAGTTCCAAGTGCTTTCGGTCTGCGACGCCACTTCATCGGCCTACTCCACCACCTACACGTTCACCACCCTCGCGCCTTGTCCGGATGCGTTCGAGCCCAACAACACCTTGGCGACGGCGGCAACCGTGGTCTTGCCGCTGACCACCAATGCGCTCATCGCTTCGCAGACCGACGTGGACTACTACCGGTTCACCATCGCGGCACAGAGCGATATCACCGTCTTCGTTGGCAACCTTGCGGGCGACTACGATGTACGTGTGCTGGATGCAGGCGGTAACCAGCTGGCGATCTCACAGAACGGCTCCACCACTTCAGAGAACATCTTCCTGCAGGAGCAGAACCCGGGAACCTATTATGTCCATGTGTATGGGTTCAACGGAGCGTTCAGTACAACACAGTGTTACAGCCTGTTCGTTAGCGCGATCGTTCGGCAGGGCTGCACCACGCCACAGAGCATCAATGTGTCGAACATCACCCATGAGAGCGCACAGATCACGTGGGCCGCTGTGGAAGGTGCCGTAAGCTACGATCTGCGCTACAAACTGAACACGAGTATCGAGTGGTTCGTGCTGGCCGGCTTCACCACCACAAGCTACACCCTGAATGGTCTGCTGCCCGTAACGGAATACGATGTACAGGTACGCAGCGTGTGTCCGGGACAGCAGGGCTCGCAAGGCGGAAGCACCTCCAACTATACGCCGCTCCTGACCTTCGAGACCTTGCCCGTGCCCTGTGAAGTGGCGCCACCCAGCGTGGTGGCTGTGCGGGTGCTGTTGGACGGACCGTTCAATGCGGCGACCGGGCTGATGGTCGACTCCCTGCGGGTGAAGGGTCTTTTGCCGCTGACCGAACCCTACACGGCCCTGGGGCACGTGGTCAGCGGTCCTTTAGTGATGAACGCTGCGGTGCTGAACACCACCGGGAACAACGCCATTGTGGACTGGGTGCTGGTGGAGTTGCGTGAGGTTGCCGCTCCGCACGCGGTCGTGGAGGCACGCGCTGGGCTGCTCCAACGCGACGGGGATGTGGTGGGCGTGGACGGACTATCGGCATTGGGGTTCTGCAGCCCGCCTGATAATTACCGCATCGCTGTGCGCCACAGGAACCACCTGGGTTGCATGACCGGTTCGGACGTGGCCCTGAGCAGCACGAGCACAGTGGTGGATCTGCGCATATCGGCCGTGGCGATCTATGGCACCAATGCCCGGAAAGTGGTTGGCAACCTGCGTACCTTATGGTCGGGGAATGTGCTGCGCGACGGCACGTTGCGGTATACCGGCCAGGCGAACGACCGCGACCCCATTCTTACCATCATTGGCGGCGCTGTGCCCACTGCCACGGCCAGCGGCTACCACCTGGCGGATGTCAACCTGGATGGTACGGTGCGCTATGTGGGTGCTGCGAACGACCGGGACCCCATCCTCAGCAACATCGGTGGCTCGGTGCCTACGAACACCCTTACGGAGCAACTTCCGTAGGCGTTCGCTGTTCATAACTCGGGCCGATCGTTGAAAAGCGACGCGGCCTCTTGCCAGCGGTGCGGAGGTGAAGTTCTACCTTCGTGGCACGCTTCAGAACCCTTGCCAATACAGGGTTTGCGTGCAGTTCGATGAGCGAGAGCAACTACGGGGAAGAGCATATCCGATCGCTGGATTGGAAGGAACACATCCGCCTGCGACCGGGGATGTACATCGGTAAGCTGGGCGACGG
>JALOLX010000308.1 GCA_025455765.1 Flavobacteriales bacterium
AGCCCGGGCGGCAGGTGTCGCCACCGCAGCAGGCACAGGACCAGTGCCGCCACCAGCACTGCGCTGTAGAGCATGGACACCCCGCTGATCACCTTCGCCAGACCACCGGCTCCGAAGTACGTGGCGATGTGTCCGCGACCTGGCGCCACCAGAATGCCCCCTGCCTTGCGCAGTTGTACGGACACCCACGCCAGCGGATGGGCCAGGAACGCGCGGTGCAGGTCGTGCCGCAGCGCGGTGAAGTAGGCTGCGGAGGAGGTGCTGTCCTCCCAGTTGGTGCGTGCGGCCCGCTCATACAGCTCCTGCCGGTAGTGGGCGGTGTTCGGGGCCTGGGCCGCGGTGAGCACTTCGGGCAGGTGGAAATGTGCAGCCGCCACGGGGCCACCATCCGACAGGATGAAGCGGCCGGTGCGTGCGTGGTTGCGCAGCGCCCATGGCAGGAGCAGGACAAGGAGCAGCGCAACGAACCCGATGGTCTTCAGCCGGTGCGGCCTGAACACGAGCATGGTGATGCCCATGGCCACCAGGGCAAGGAGGAGCCCATTGGCCCTCAGCCAGGCTGCCGCTGTGAAGCAGAGCGCAGCACCGAACACCGCTGGCCACGAAGGTGATCGCTGGGTGAGGAGCAGTGTGCCTGCCAGCAGCACCGTGGTGAACAGCGATTCGGTGAGCAGGCTGCCGGTGAGCAGGATGTCCTGGCCAGTGCAAGCTGTGCGACCAACAGCACCTTGATGGCCGAGAGCACCACCTGCACGGCGAGCACTGCGGGTACCGAGCAGCCGAGCAGATGGATGAGCCAAGGGTAGCCCGGCATGCGCGTGGTATCCGGGATGTCCAGCGGGTGGAAGAGGCTGTACACACCCTGCTCCAGATGCGCGGCGAGTGTGAGGTAGTAGCCGGCATCGTACTGCAGTTGCCAGCCCAGGTGAGCGTGATGCATCACAAATGCCGCGCGCAACACCACCGCGAGCAGGAGCAGCCATCGGTGTGGAGCGGCAATGAAGGGCATGTGCTGCGTGTTGGGCGCAGTGCCGCGAAGGTCCTACAAGTGCTCAGACCTTCTTCACCCGCACGGCGTTCATGCCTTTGGGGCCACGCTCCAGCTCGAAGTTGACGCGGTCGTTGTCCTTGATGTCCTCCAAGGTGCCGCTGATGTGAACGAAGTAGCGGTCGCGGCCGCCTTCTTCCACGATGAAGCCGAATCCGCGCGAAGCGTCGAAGAAGTCCACACGACCGATGCGTTCGGTGATCACTTCCTCCTCGCGCTTGGGCACACCGATCTCGATGTCCTCCGCCTTGATCTCCTGCCGTTTGGTGGGATCGGGCGGGGTGTCGGTGATGCGACCGAACTCGTCGACGTACGCGATCATGTTATCCAGGCCGCCGCCCGCGCTGTTCGCCTTGCGCTCGGCCTTGCGGCGCTCCTTTTCCTCCTGCTTCTGTTGGCGGCGCTTTTCCTGCTCGCGTTTGTTGAACGATTCGGCCATGTGTGTACGGTGCGCCACGACCGGTACGGCGATGAACTGGAGCTGCCGGATCCGGAACGGAAGGGGGAGCGCGGGTCCTGGGCCGGGGTGGTGGACGCTACGAAGATACGCAGCGGCGCGGAAGTTGGTGGGTGGCGCTGGTCAGGCTAAGGATCCCAATAGATCAAGGGGAACGACCTCCACACGCTCATCCAGACCGTACCGCAGGTTGCCGGGATAGATCACATAGAGCCGGTCCAACTTCAGGTCTTCCAACACCACGTGCATGCTTTTCGTCATGCGTGGTGCACCGCCAGCTCCCCAGTGCTTCCTACACACGCTCCACTTCAGGACCCGCGCCCTGTCAAGTGGTAGATCAGCCGCACGAAGGGCTGGTAGTTGGGGCGGAACCGGGCTTGCTGCCCTTCGTACAGTGCGATCTTCTCCAGGCTCACCCGGAAAGCCATGTCCAACGTGAACTTGTTGAACTCCAGGTTGGTGCCGAGCTGACCATAACCACCGAGGGAGGTCAGGGTGGGGATCGGCGCATTGATGACCTCAGCAAGCCCTGGACCCACGGTTTGGGCGCGAAGGATGCTGTAGGATGCATCGCCGATACGGAACTGGTTGTTGCGGACACGGACCGATGTGAGCAAGGGGCCGAACTCCAGGTGTACGCCGAATGGGGAAGGGGCACCCAAGGCCACCAGATAGCCGATGCTCAGGTTCATCCGGTCCTCTTCACCGGTGATCTCGAAGCGCTCGTAGACCGGTTGGGAGAACCCGGTATTGTCGGGGTGTTCGATCACGAAGATCCCCGCCGAGCGAAGTCTGGCGAAGTTCAGGTCGGCGACAACGGCGTGGGTCCAGTTGAACTGGTACCTCACATGGCCTCCGATCGCAAGCGTGTTGTTGTACCTGTAGTCCTGTGGGTATTCGCTCAGCCGGTAGTTCGCGGCCCGATCGCCGAGGGTGTTGATCACCTGGTCGCGGACGAACCACTGGCCCAGGAACGTATTGAGGTCGAGGAAACCGGGCTCTTTGGGCGTGCCATCGTAGAACGTGGCGGGCTCGTCATTGGGCATCAGGTAGCCCAGGTTCAGGCCGAACATGAACCCCTTTTTTTCATCCACTGGGCCCTCGTCATCCTGAGCGGACACCATCGATCCGCAGCACAGGCTCAACAGAAGGAGGAGGTGCTTTTTGTTCATGATCGGTGCGCGATGTTGGAAGCTCAAGCCTTCTGCGAAGTAAGCACGATCACTGCCTTCCTGTTCGTTCCACGGGGTCACTTTCAGCAATGGAACGTCCTGGAAGACGCGCAGGAGCTGATGTGCTCAGCTATTTAGGTCGGTCACCTGCGAGCGCTTATCCCTGCACCGCCGCGATCCCCGGCAGCACCTTGCCCTCCAGGTATTCCAGCATGGCGCCGCCGCCGCTCCGATAGGTATCGGACCTCATGTAGCTGAACTTCCCCGCCAATGAGCGGATCATTTCAGCTCTTTGGAGGCTTGGCATCACTTCTTGCGCAAGCGCTTGAGTATCGTTGGCCTTGGGGATCGGCGTTTCTGGTGGTGTATGGCGAGCACATCAACGCGTTCCTTGCTTATCACAAGGTAGATGAGGCGGTAACTGCCCACGAGCAACTCCCGCACGGTAGGGATATTGGCCTCCGGCACGGGCTTGCCTCTCAATGGCTGGTCAACCAGCAGGTCCGCTGCCTCGAAAAAGCGGTCTACCATATTCTGTGCGCTACGGGGAGAGTCACGCGCGATGAAACTGGCGATGCCATCGACGTCCGTGATGGCATCAACGGTCCACTTCACTTGGACCATTTGCGCAGCCGTTTTCGTGCTTCGGCCGTGGAGACCACTTCGCCCTTTGCGGACTGCTCCAACCCCTTGCTCAACAGCAGGATGTGGTCGATCAACTCATCCACTGGCACATGCTCAGGAAACTCTTTCACGCTTCGCAACAGGGCCTTGCGGGTCACCGTATTTTCCTTTGTGCGCATAGGCCAAAGATAGTCGTCCCGGAAGCCTTGCTTGTTGGCGTACACGTGTAATGCACGCGGATGTGCAAGTATTGCCAACGCGGCGTGTGGATGATCAGGATGATCGTCCGACGACCGCCGCGATCCCCGGCAGCACCTTGCCCTCCAGGTATTCCAGCATGGCGCCGCCGCCGGTGCTCACGTAGCTGATCTTCTCGGCCAGCCCGAACTGGTTCACAGCAGCCACGCTGTCGCCGCCGCCCACCAGGCTGAAGGCGCCCTTGCCTGTGGCTTCGGCCACGGCGTTGGCAATGGCGATGGTGCCTTGCTGGAAGGGCTTCATCTCGAACACGCCCATGGGGCCGTTCCACAACAAGGTCTTGCTGCGCAGGATGGCGGCACGGCAGGCCTCGATGCTCTTGGGTCCAATGTCCAGCGCCATCCAGCCATCGGGCACCGCATCGGCCGCGCACTGGTCGGTGTTGGCGGTCTCGGCGAAGGCATCGGCCACCACGGCATCGGTGGGGATGTGCAGCTTCACGCCTTTCGCTTCGGCCTCCTTGATGATGCCGCGCGCGGTGTCGAGCAGGTCGTCCTCCACGAGGCTGGCGCCGGTGTGGCCGCCCATGGCCTTGACGAAGGTGTTGGCCATGCCGCCGCCGATGATCAGCTCGTCGCACTTGCCGATGAGGTTCTGCAGCACCTCGATCTTGCTGCTCACCTTGCTGCCACCGACAATGGCGGTCATGGGACGCTGCGGGTTGCCGAGCACCTTGCCCACGCTGTCGATCTCGGCCTGCATGAGGTGGCCGAACAGCTTGGCGGTGGGGAAGAACTTCGCCACGATGGTGGTGCTGGCGTGGGCGCGGTGTGCCGTACCGAAGGCGTCGTTCACATACACATCACCGAGCGCGCTCAGGCTTTTGCTGAAGGCCTCGTCACCGCCTTCTTCCTCGGGGTGGAAGCGCAGGTTCTCCAGCACCAGAACTTCACCGGGCTTCAGCGCTGCCGCCTTGGCCTGGGCATCAGGACCCACACAGTCGGTGGCGAAGAGCACGGACCTGCCCAGCAGGGTCGCGAGGTGCTCGGCCACAGGCTTCAAGCTCATGGTGGGGTTCACCTTCCCCTTCGGACGGCCCAAATGGCTCATGAGGATGGCGCTTCCGCCGTCCTTCAGGATCTTGTTCACGGTGGGCACGATGGCGCGGGCACGTGTATCGTCGGTCACCTTGCCGGTGGCGTCCTGGGGAACGTTGAGGTCCACGCGGACAAGGGCTTTCT
>JALOLX010000309.1 GCA_025455765.1 Flavobacteriales bacterium
TCCAGCACGTCCTTCTTGGTCACGCGACCTCCTTGTCCGCTGCCAGCGATGGCCTCCAGCTCCTCCAGGCTGATGCCTTCACTTTGGGCGATGTTGCGCACGAGGGGCGAGTAGAACTTGCCGCTGGGGCCCGTACGCTCCACGGGGCTGGTGCCTGCTGGGGCGCTCACAGGCGTGACGCCTGGCTTGGCTGCGG
This sequence comes from Flavobacteriales bacterium, assembly GCA_025455765.1. Lineage (GTDB taxonomy): Bacteria > Bacteroidota > Bacteroidia > Flavobacteriales_F > PHOS-HE28 > PHOS-HE28. The sequence continues at coordinate 197 of JALOLX010000309.1, forward strand.
GAGCGTGGCCGTTGGAAGCAGGCGCGGGAGCCGGGGCTGCGGCCGCAGGGGCTGCTGCCGGCGCTGCACTGGCGCCTGCCGCACTGCCCACCTGGGCGATGGGCTGTCCCACCTTCACCACATCGCCTTCGTTCACCAGGCGCTTCAGCAGGATACCCGCCTCGGGGGCTGGTACTTCACTGTCCACCTTGTCCGTGGCGATCTCCACGATGGGCTCATCGGCCTCCACGCGGTCGCCTTCGTTCTTCAACCACTTGATAATGGTGGCCTCTGCCACGCTTTCGCCCATCTTGGGCAGCAGGATCTCGATCTGGGACATGGTCGCTCGTGCCCACTGAAGGCACCGGCCAAAGGTAACGATGCCCGACGAGGTGCAAGGCCTCAGCTGTTGCCCAGTGTCCGCCAGCTCCGGATGACGGTGCGCAGGTCCTGCAACGGGCGCTGGTCCTTGGCATAGAGCACGTTCACCCGGTCGCGCAATAGTCCCGGGGGCGGCAGTTCATCGGCGGGCAACGGCGGTAGAACAGACGAGGGTAGGTTCGGGAGTCTCACCTCCTCTGGCAAAGGGGAGGCGTAGCCCACCCATGTCCTACGCCCCCAAAGCACGTTCCACGCGTTCTGCAATGCCTGACGTGGCGCGGCGAACGTCCAGGCCAGCAGGGGGAAGGTGAGCAGCACAGCCACGCTCACGCCAAGGTCCAGTATCCTTCTGTTCCGTTGTGCACCAGGGTCCTTCACCGAATGCTCTGGTAACACGAACAGGTCCTGCAGGCTTTCAATGCTGCTCGGGCCAATGATGAAGGACACATCCGGTTGGGCGATCTTGAACTCTGTGCCGCGACGGCGAAGTTTTTCCAATTGATCGATGATGGTGCTCCATGCCATGTCCTGGGCACAGAACACCACTTCTCCGATGCGTTCTCGTTGAATGCGTTCCCGAAGGCGTTCAAGACCGGCCTCTTCCGTGCGTGGTTCCACCGCCACAGTGCGACCCAATCCGAAGTGGGTCTGCCAGAGCAGGGCCAGAGCACGCTTGGCCTCAGCGGTCGTTCCGATGGCCAGTACACGTTCGCGCTCTTTGCGGCGGATACCGAGCCCTTTGATGCGTAGCTGGAAGAGTACGGCTCGCATCGCCGTGGCAGCGAAGGCCCATACGCTCATCATGGTGATCAGGTCGACGACCACCTCGCTGTCCAGGCGGCCTTGCCATAGCAGACCGGCCAGCAAGGCGGCAGGGGCCAGCATGGCCAACAGCGGTGCGAAGGGGCGCAAGGGCCGGTCGTAGGCGCCAAAGAGGGCCGACCATCCGACGACCAACCCGCCGATGAGCAGGTCGACGCCGACCTCTTGGATGAAGGGCCAGCGATGGGGTACGACCGGAGCAAGTGCAAGCGTGCCGAATACCAACAGCAGGTCCAGGAGCAGGAGGAAGGTGCGCTCGACGAAGCGGCGGATCAGGGCCGCTGCAGCGCTCAGGTAGATGCTGCCGTTGATCAGGGCCGGGAAGATACCCGCACTGCGCGCCGTGAAGTGCTTCTTGGCGAAGATGGCCATCGCGTTGTAGAACACGAAGACGTAGTTGACACTGCTCTTCTTGGTGCTCTCGCCTTTGTAATGGATGATACGCGCGGCCGGGTAGTACCAGTTCTGGTAGCCGCCCAACGTAATGCGGTAGCTGAGGTCGATGTCCTCGCCGTACATGAAGAAGCTCTCGTCCAGCAAGCCCACTTCATCGAGCGTTCGCTTGCGAAGGAACATGCAGGCCCCAGAGAGGATCTCGATGGGCGCCGCTTCGTTCTCGGGGAGGTGACCCAGGTGGTAGCGCCCGAAGAGGCGGCTCTTGGGGAACAGCCGGGTGAGGCCGATGATCTTGAAGAAGGCGACCTGTGGGGTGGGCAGACCACGCTTGCTTTCCGGCAGGAAGTGCCCCGTGCCATCGATCATCTTCACGCCCAGCCCGCCGATCTTAGGGTTGGCGTTCATGAAGTCGATGACGCTGCGGAACACGTCCTCGCCCACCACCGTGTCGGGGTTCAGCAGCAGCACGTGGTCGCCTTGGGCCTCGCGGATGGCCTGGTTGTTGGCGCGGCTGAAGCCCACGTTGTCGGCATTGGCGATGAGCTTCACCCACGGGAACTTCTCCTTCACCATGTCCACGCTGCCATCGGTGCTCTGATTGTCCACCACGAACACCTCTCCCTCAACGCCCTGCATGGCCTTCTCCACGGTGCGCAGGCACTGCTCCAGATAGGCCTTCACATTGTAGTTGACGATGACGACGGAGAGTTCCATGGACGGCCGCGATCGAGGTCAGGTTCAGCTGCGCTTCACGCCTTGTTCGTAGGGCTTCCGGTCAGCAATGCTCCGGCCCAAGGTCACTTCATCGGCCTGGTCCAGGTCCGTGCCCACACTGATGCCGCGCGCGATGGTGGTGACGAGGATCCCTGCTTCGCCCAGCCGGCGATTGAGGTAGAAGCCCGTGGTGTCACCTTCCAGGCTGCCACCCAGCGCCAGCAGCACTTCGCGCACGCCGCCCTGTTCCACCCGGGCCAGCAGTTCCCGTGTGTTCAGATCGTCGGGGCCCACACCTTCCATGGGGTTGATGAGGCCGCCCAGCACATGGTAAAGCCC
>JALOLX010000310.1 GCA_025455765.1 Flavobacteriales bacterium
CACATCGAAGTGGGGCTTGGGTTCATCGGCGAGGCTTTCGAAGACGATCTTGTTGTTCACGTCCACCAGCTTCCAGTTCACCTCGCCCAGAATGGGGTGGGCACAGACCAGCACGCGATAATCCTGGCCGCTGTAGAACGTGAGGTTCACCTCAGCTTCTTCGCCGGGCGACAATTGGGCTGAGTTGAACGATTCGTTGAACTTGTAGGGTGCCAGAGCAGGCACGCAACGGTTCTTGGCGAAGCTCCTGCACTGTGCATCGGCCGTGCCGGAGAGCAGCAGGCCTCCGAAGGCGAGCGCTGCGAGGATCAAGGGGCGACGAATGGACATGGCAGGACGCATCGGTGAGCGAGGCCACTTGTGCATCACCACCAAGTACAGTGACGCCGTTCTCCTGGGTCACCGAGGTGGTTCCACCGCCTACAGCCACATCCTTATACAGCGCCTCCACCGCAACGAGGTCTTTCCGCACCCCGTCCAGCGCTGCATCCTCCACCTCGTAACTGTTCACCAGGGCGAGCAGGTCGTTCAGGGACAGCTTTTGTTCGGCGATGCGTTGACGCAGCTCCTTGGAGTCGTTGGTGGCGGATACCTGGGTGGCGATGTACAGACCTTCCATCCATCCTCCCACCACCATCAGCGCACTGATGTTCTCACGGCCGTTCTCCTTGAGGTAGGCGTCCACGTTCCAGTAGGTCTCGCTGATGATATCGAGCAGGGCATCGCGGTCGCCCATGTTCTTTTCCATCACCTCCAAGGTGCTGTCGTTGAAGGCCGTGAGCACCCCCAAACGCTCGGCAAGCCGCTTGGTGCAGGAGGTGTAGAACATGCTCTCCTGGGTGTGATTGAACACGCTGGCGTAGCTGAGGTCCGCACCGTACACCCCCAGGTTCAGTGCCTGATCACTGGCGCTGGTGTAGGTATCCACTTTCTTCACATCGTTCAACAGCTTGCTGTTGTACTGCGCCCCGGCTTTTTGCAGCAGGGCTGCGGTCTCCATCGGGGATGGGATGTTGTAGAAGATGTTGCGGGTGCGGTCGAGGCGGTCGGCCTGGGCCGCACTGTCAGCAGCGTTGGGGAGATTGATATCCTCGCTGGGAGGAGCATCTCCACCGCAGGCGGTCAGCAGCAGTGCTGCAGCCAGAAGAGGCCAATTGTTCATGCGCATCGGGAGGGGCGGTTGAAGAGGAACATACAGCATGTAAAGGTCACCGGACCGCGGGGTACCATCAGTGTGCTTCGAGCCAGTTTTTCCCCATGTTCATGTCAACAACGAGCGGCACGTCGAGGGTGAAGGCCCTTTCCATCCGGTCTTTGACGAGGGCTCTTACGATGTCCGCCTCGGATAGGTTCACGTCGAGCACCAATTCGTCATGCACCTGCAGCAGCAGCCTGCTCTTCAGCCCCTGGGCCTTGATGTCGCGGTGGATGTTGACCATGGCCACCTTGATGATGTCCGCCGCGGAACCCTGCATGGGCGCGTTGATGGCGATGCGCTCGGCCTGGGCCCGCACCGTGTTGTTGGCGCTGGTGATGTCCGGCAGGTAGCGCCGCCGGCCCATCAGGGTCTTGATGTAGCCGTGGGTGCGGCAGAACCCGATCATCTCGTCCATGTAGTTGCGCACGCCGGGGAACTGGGCGAAGTAGTCGTCGATGATCTGCTTGGCCTCGCCACGCGGGATGCCCAGGTTCTGGCTGAGGCCGAATGCGCCCTGCCCGTAGGCGATGCCGAAGTTCACTGCCTTGGCGCGGCTGCGCTGCTCGCGCGTCACCTCCGCGATGTCCACGTTGAACACCTTGGCGGCCGTAGCCGCGTGGATGTCCAGCCCGTGCCGGAAGGCCTCCTGCATGTTGCGGTCGCCGCTCATGTGGGCGATGATGCGCAGCTCGATCTGGCTGTAGTCGGCGCTGAGCAAGAGGTGGTCGGTATCGCGTGGCACGAAAGCCTTGCGGATCTCGCGGCCCTTCTCGGTGCGGATGGGGATGTTCTGCAGGTTGGGATCGTTGCTGGCCAAGCGACCGGTGGCGGCCACTGTTTGCAGGTAGCTGGTGTGCACGCGGTGCGTGACGGGGTCGGCAGCCTCTGGCAGGGTGTCCACGTAGGTGCCCTTCAACTTGCGCAGGCTGCGGTAGTCCAGGATCAACGGGATCGCAGGATGCGCGTTGCTCAGCTCCTGGAGGATGTCCTCGCTGGTCTGGTACTGCCCGGTCTTGGCGGTCTTCTTCACCTTGTCGCCACCCAGCTTCAGGGTCTCGAAGAGCACGTCCCCGAGCTGCTTGGGACTGTCGATGTTGAAGGGCACCCCGCAGGCCTGGTGGATGGCGTCCTGCAGCCGCACCAGCTCGGTGCCCAGCTCCTCGCTGAACTGTTTCAGGGCCGGGATGTCGATGCGGATGCCCTCCGTTTCCATATCGGCAAGCACCTGCACCAGCGGCATTTCCACGTCGTTGAACAGCCCGGTCACTTCATCCTCGGCGAGCAAGGGCTCCAACTTTTCGGCCAGCTGCCAGGTGATGTCCGCGTCCTCGGCGGCGTATTCCTTCACCTGCTCCACCTCCACGTCGCGCATGTTCTTCTGCACCTTGCCGCGGCCTTTCTCACCGATCAGCGTAGTGATGCTCACCGGCCGGTAGCCCAGGTAGGTCTCGCTCAGAAAGTCCATGCCGTGCTTCTGCACATCGGGCTTCAGCAGGAAGTGCGCGACCATGGTGTCGAAGAGCGGCCCCTTCACCTCCACCCCGTAGCGGGCCAGCACGCGGATGTCGTACTTGGCGTTCTGCGCCACCTTGCCGATGGCTTCGTTCTCCAGGATCGGCTTGAAGATGTCCACGATGCGTTGGGCCTCTGCGCGGTCCTCCGGCACCGGTACGTAGTGGCCTTCGTGGGGCTTCCAGCTGAAGGCGAGACCCACCAGTTCGGCCACGCGCTCGTCGGTGCTGGTGGTCTCGGTGTCGAAGCAGAAGCGCGGCTGCTTCTTTAGCTGAGCGGCCAGCATGTACAGGTCC
>JALOLX010000311.1 GCA_025455765.1 Flavobacteriales bacterium
GCGCACCTGGTCGCGTTGGGTGCTTGGGAGGGTTACCCTTTGCCGGAGGAACAGCAAGAGGCCCACGCCCAAGCCAAGGACCTTCAGCGCATCATTTGCCGCCAGGTGTTCGAGCAGCACGGCAACCGCCTGGAGGGCATCCACGCCAAGGCTTGCGGCTGCACCGCCGTGATCAACGAAATGCTCGCACAAGCCGATGAACAACGCCGGGCGGAGGAGGCGGAGCGGGCAGCGCACCGGGAAGCCGTACGCAAGGACAGTATCGGGCGGGTCGAAGAAGCACGGAATGCTGAGCTATCCATGGCCATCTATGCGCCGGACGGGCGGCTCCGGATCGATACCACCATGCGGCTCGCTACGACGGCCATTGACAGCTTGAACAGGGTATTGCTCGCTGCCATGATCCATGCGGCCGGATCGATGTTCCGCACAGGACCCGATGCCGCAACAGACTGGGAATTGCTCGCAAGCGTCCTTCAGAAAGGGCGCCCGCTCCTGTGGGTGCAGCGGATGCGGAAGAAGGGCAACCTGTTCGAGCTGGAGGGAGTTACGACCGGTGACCCCGGCAGTCACTTCCGGTTGAAGATCTTATCCGATCTATACCTCCAGCAGGTGGCCCTCTTTCTGAAGGATGGCGAAGTGCTGGTCGTGCCCTACCGCGTGATCCTCGACCCCACCCTGGGCGCCACGAACATACGCATCCAGCCCTCGGACGGCTACGTGAACATCCTGCTGCGGCCGATCCCGGAGGTGAAGAGGGACTGATCAGCCCAGCAACTCCGCCGCCTTCTTCTGGGATCCGGCCATGTCGCCGGGCTCTTTGCCACCGGCTGTGGCGTTCGGAACGGACCTGAACTTAACTTGAAATATAGAAGTTATGTTTCTATCTTTCACCCATGATCGAGCGTAACGACCTGTTGCGAAGCGTCGAGACCGCGCTCCGGACCAACCCGGTGGTGATGCTTGGCGGACCGCGCCAGTCGGGCAAGACGACCCTGGCTCGTTCCCTTGCGCAACGGCGCGGCAGGGCCATCCATTTCGACCTGGAGGACCCGGCAGTTGCCCGGGTGATGGAGGAGCCCATGACCACGCTGAAGGACCTCAGAGGCCTCGTGGTGATCGATGAAGCACAGCGCTCGCCGCAGCTTTTCCCCGTGTTGCGCGTACTGGCGGATCGGCCCCGGAAACCGGCGCGGTTCCTCCTGCTGTGCAGTGCTTCGCCGGAGCTGTCACGTCGATCCGCGGAATCACTGGCGGGTAGGGTGGCCTACATCGAACTTACCGGGTTCAAGACCCGCGAGGTGGGCATGGAGAAGGCCGATCAGCTCTGGCTGCGTGGTGGCTTTCCCCGTTCGTTCCTGGCGCGCAGCACGGCGGCCAGCATGGACTGGCGCAACGCCTTTACGCGCACCTTTCTGGAGCGCGATCTCGGAACGCTGGGCTTCGGCCTGTCGCCCAAGCTGATGGGGCGCTTCTGGGCTATGCTGGCCCATTACCACGGCGGCCTGTGGAACGCCTCGGAGATCGGGGCTTCGCTGGGTGTGTCCTACCACACAGCGGCCGCCTACCTCGACGCCTTGGAACAGACCTACATGGTCCGCAGGTTGCACCCCTGGTGGGAGAACGCGGGCAAACGCGTGGTCAAGCGGCCCAAGATCTATCTGCGCGACAGTGGCCTTCTGCACGCGCTGCTGCGGATCGGATCCCAGCGCGACCTGCTGCTGCACCCCAAGCTTGGTGCGTCTTGGGAAGGCTTCGTCATAGAAGAGGTCCTCGACCACTTCGCTCCGCAGGATGCTTACTTCTACAACGTACACGCCGGCTCTGAGCTGGACCTGTTCTTCCTGCACAAGGGCAAGCGCATCGGCGTGGAGATCAAGCGCGAAGATGCGCCGCGCATGACCCGCAGCATGCACGTGGCCATGGCCGACCTACAGCTCGACCGGCTGTTCGTGATCTACCCGGGCACCTTGCGCTACCCGCTCGCGGACCACGTGGAATGTGTGCCGTTCAGCGAGCTGCATCCTGCCGTGGCGAAGTCGGGTTGGCCACTGCCGCCGCCCTAGGTCAGTTGGACGGATCGCACAACCAAGTGATGATGGATATACCTCAGGATATGGTCCGATCCGGGGACCAGGACCATCGCTGTTCACCATCGAACGAACAGGTCTCCATCTGCGGACCGGGTATGTAGGGTCCATAACGGCGGGAAAGGCCCAGGCCTAGAACTCGAACTGTACGAAGACCCCCGACCCCACCTCCGGCAGACGCGTTCGGCCATAGCGATACGCGCCGAAGCCTTCCGCATCCTCTTCGACCAATGGCACGGCCCAGAACTGGCCCAGGGAGGCCCGCAACTGGAGTGACAGGTGCTTATGTGGGCGGTATTCCAACCCCACTGCGGCGCCTAGACCGAAGTGTAGCCCTTCGAAATAGCGCAACCGGATCTCTTGCTCGACTGGCTCGCCGAAACCCACAGCTACTTGGAGGCTGTCGTAAGCGTAGGTGTTCTCGCGGTTGAAATTCCCGACCTTCTCATGCCCCAGGTAGGCATCCGCACCCACGAAAGGCCGCAAACGCTTGGTACCCAAGTACCATTGATGCCCCAAGGAAAGCTGGTGGCAGCGATCGTACCCCAGACGCAAGATCTCGACCACACCATTCTCCCTGAAGATCCGACCCTCGTAAGGCGGAACTTCTCTTCGGGAGAACCCATAGCCGGCCCGCCATGCCCTATTCGCGCTGATCCTGTACACGAACTGTAGCTCAATGCCAGTGGGATCATCCCATTCGGACGTGGCGCGACCAACAGGTCTCAGGAGCTCCATACCGACACCAAAGCGGGGTTCGGAGTTATCCGGCTGCGACAAGGATCCCTGTGCAGCAACATCAGGGGACGCTAGGAAAAGCGAGCACATCGCGATCAGAGCTTTCATGCTGGCGGATCGTTGGTCGCGATAGCTGGCCATGAAGAGACGAGTGCGTTGAATCAACGGAGGTCCCGGTCAAATAGTATCATCGCCTGTTCAGCCCTTAGCCCAACAACTCCGCCGCCTTCTTCAACGCCTCGGCCATGCCGCCGGGCTCTTTACCTCCGGCCGTCGCGAAGTCGGGTTGGCCACCGCCGCCGCCCTTGATCAGGGGGCCCAGCTGCTTGATGATATCGCCAGCCTTCAGGCCCGAGGCATCCATGAAGGTCTTACCCAACGAAACAGCCAACAGCGGTTTGCCATCGAGCACCGAACCGGCGATGAAGCCCAGGTCCGGGTGCTGTTCGCGCAACTGGTAGCCCAGGTCCTTCAGGCTTTGGGCATCCAGGTCCAGGCGTTCCACCAGGAACTTAACGCCTTTGCTGTTGGGCTTGGCGTTCGCCGGCAATGAGGTGGCGAGGCCTTTCACCTTCTCCTTGGCGAACTTCTCCAACTCCTTACCCATGGACGCGTGTTGCTCCATGAGCTTCTCCACTGCTTGCACGATGTCCGAAGGGTTCTTCAATAAGGCATTGAGGGCCTCCAACTTCGCGAGCTTCTCGTTGATCATGCGCTCGGCCTCCACGCTGGTGATGGCCTCGATGCGGCGGATGCCCGCGGCCAATGCGCTCTCGCTCACGATGCGGAAGGGACCGATGACGCCGGTGCGCGGCACGTGGGTACCGCCACAGAGCTCGATGCTGGGGCCGAACTTCACCACGCGCACGTTGTCGCCATACTTCTCGCCGAAGAGCGCCATGGCGCCCATGTTCTTCGCCTCGGCGATGGGCACGTTGCGCTTGTCCTCGAAGACGATGTCGTCGGTGATCATCGCGTTCACCTCGCGCTCGATGGTGGCCAGCTCCTCGGGCGTCACCTTGGCGAAGTGGCTGATGTCGAAGCGCAGGCGGTCGGGTGCCACGAGCGAACCCTTCTGCTCCACATGCGTGCCCAGGTGCTTGCGCAGCGCGTGGTGCAGCAGGTGCGTGGCCGTGTGGTTGCGCGCGGTGAGGCCGCGGCGCTGGGTGTTCACCTGTGCGGTGAGCGGCTTGCTCACGTCCTTCGGCAACTCCTTGGTGAAGTGTACGATCAGCTGGTTCTCGCGCTTGGTGTCGATCACCTCGACCTGATCGGCGCCTTGGATCAGCCAGCCCTGGTCGCCTACTTGTCCACCGCCTTCGGCGTAGAACGGCGTGCGGTCGAGAACCAGCTGGAACTGGTCGCCGCCTTTCCCGCTGACCTTGCGGTAGCGCAGGATGCGGGCCTCGGTGCCGAGCTCATCGTAACCGATGAACGCGGTCTCGCCCTTGCCGAGCTCCACCCAATCGCCTGTGGTGACGGCCGTTGCGGCGCGTGAACGTTCCTTCTGCTTCTGAAGCTCGGCCTCGAAGCCCTTCATGTCCACGTCCATCTTCTGCTCGCGCGCCATGAGCTGCGTGAGGTCGATGGGGAAGCCGTAGGTGTCGAAGAGCTCGAAAGCGCGGTCGCCGGCGAGGGTTCCCTTCGACTCGACGAGGGCCTGCTCCAGTCGCTTGGTGCCTTGTTCCAACGTGCGCAGGAAGGCCTTCTCCTCCTCCTGCATTACGCTCTCGATCAGGTGCTGCTGTTTGCGCAGCTCGGGGAACTGGTCGCCCATCTGATCGGCCAGTGTCTTCACCAGCTCGTACATGAACGGCTCGTTGAAGCC
>JALOLX010000023.1 GCA_025455765.1 Flavobacteriales bacterium
TCGGGCCGAGGCCCCACCACGCTCATATCGCCGATCAGGATATTGATCAGCTGCGGCAGCTCGTCCAGCTTCGTACGGCGCAGGAGGTGACCGACACCGGTGATGCGCGGATCGCGTGAGCCAACGGTGATCTGGCCACCGGCTTCACTGCCCGGCCGCATGCTGCGGAACTTCAACAATTGGAAGTGCTTCCCGCCGCGGCCCACGCGTGTCTGGCGGAAGAAGGCACCTCCAGGCGAACCGAAGGCCACCGCAGCCGCGATCACCACCAGCAGCGGTGCCAGGAGGAACAATGCGGTTCCGGCAGCGATCACATCGAAGGTCCGCTTGATCATGCTCCCAGCACTTCGGACACGGCAGCCTTCACCGCTGCCACCACCTGGTCAACCTGTTCGTCCGAGAGGTCGAAATAGACCGGCAAGCTGATCTCGCGGCTGTACTGCGCGTAGGTGTTCGGATGGTCCTCGATGCGGTAGCCCAGGCCCTTGTAATAGCTGAGCATCGGCAGGGGGATGAAATGCACGTTCACGCTCACGGAACGCTTGGCAATGGCCGTGATGATGGCGTCGCGCTGCGCTTCCGTGGCATGGGCCACCCGCAACATGTACAGGTGGTGACAGCCTTGCCGATCATCGGCTTGCATGGTGGGCAGCACGAACCGATCATCGTCGCGGAACGCAGCATCATATCGTGCGCAGATCGCGGCCCGTCGTGGAAGTGTCTCCGCATCGTAGCGCTCCAGTTCCACAAGCCCGATGGCGGCCTGCAGGTCGGTCATGTTGCACTTGTATCCAGGGAATTCCACGTCGTAGCGCCAGGCGCCAGGCTGGGTCTTGGCCAGTGCGTCCTTGCTCTGTCCATGCAGGCTCATGGTGTTGAACCATGCGTAGAGCTCATCGGCATTGAAGGGCGCTGGCAGGTTGAAGGCCAGTGCGCCCCCCTCTGCCGTGGTAAGGTTCTTCACGGCATGGAAGCTGTAACCTGTGATGTCGGCCTGTCTCCCAGTGGGCTGACCTGCAATGGTGGCTCCGAAGGAATGGGCCGCATCGGAGAGCACCAGTGCCCGCCCCAATCGCATCTGCGGGTTGGAGCCGGCCACGCGCAGGTTCACTTTGGGCGTGAAGAGCACGGTGGCCTCCTCGGCGATCCGCATCAGGTCGTTCACCCGTGCGGGCAATCCTCCAACATCCACCGGAATGATGCACTTGGTGCGGTTGGTCATGGCCTTCCGCACTGCCTCCGGATCGATGGTGAAGTCATCGAGCACGTCCACCAGCACCGGCTTGGCGCCCACATGCATCACGATGTTGGCCGTGGCGCAGTAGGTGTAAGCGGGCAGGATCACCTCATCACCCGGGCCGATGCCGTACCAGCGGAGCACGAGCTCGCAGGCGTTGGTCCAGCTGTTCAGGGCGAGAACGCGGTCCACGCCGATATAGGCAGCGAGCCTCCGTTCGAACTCCTTGGTGCGCGGCCCGGTGGTGATCCATCCACTGCGGAGGACCTCTTCCACGGCCTTCACAGTGCGGTCGTCGATGCGGGGGGGGCTGAAAGGGATCATGGGTGGGCGAAGGTATCTGCTGTTGTCAAGATCGTGTCCAACTCCCCATTGGTACTTTTGCGCAGTGCTGCTCTTCTCCATGTATCCCGAACCGCAATGACGAAGAAACACAGGATCGTGCTTGAAGCAGGCACTGTGGATCGTCATTACTGGCGAGACCTGTGGACCTACCGTGGTCTGTTCGGCTTTCTCGCTTGGCGTGATATTTTGGTGCGTTACAAGCAGACCGCGATCGGAATAGCGTGGAGCGCCATACGACCGCTTTTGACCCTGGCGATGATGGCCTTCTTGGGCTGGCTTTTTGAAAGCAAGGTGCCTGGTGATGTGCCCAGGTTACTGCTGGTTGGAGCAGCTACGTTGCCGTGGACCTTTTTCAGCACTGCGTTCAGCGAAGCCAGTAACAGCCTCATCGCCAACAGCAACCTGCTCACCAAGGTCTACTTTCCGCGTTTGATCGTTCCAGCCAGCACGGTCATTGTATGTCTGGTTGACTTCCTCATTTCCTTTATCATTCTGGTGGTGTTGATGCTGGCGTACCGCTTCACACCGGATGTGCGCCTCTTGTTGCTGCCTTTGTTCCTGCTCCTCGCATTGGTCACGGCCATGGGAAGTGGACTTCTGGTGGCAGCTTTGAACGTCAAGTACCGCGACTTTCGCTTCCTTGTCCCCTTCATCGTGCAATTCGGCCTTTACGCTTCACCGGTGGCGTTCACCAGCGCCGACATTTTTGGCAATGAGCGTATTCCGCAGGCACTGAAGTTCATCTATGCCCTCAATCCCATGGTGGGCGTTATCGACGGGTTCCGCTGGTGTATCCTGGGCGGTTCCTCTCCCCTTTACCTGCCGGCGTTCCTGCTTTCCATCGGTATCAGCTTGTTGCTGTTGGTGGTCGGCGTCCGCTACTTCCGCAGCACTGAGCGCGGCTTTGCTGATGTGATCTGAGCCCATGCACACACCGATCATCTCCGTGGAGGGGCTCAGCAAGCGCTATCTCCTAAGGCAACAGCAAGCCGCGCGCTACACCGCCCTGCGCGATGTGATCGCCGAGAACGTGCGTGGCCTTTTCCGAACGGCCCCGCCCCGCATGCGTACGTCGGAATTCATGGCGTTGAACGAGGTGAGCTTCCAAGTGAACGCAGGTGAACGTGTTGGTATCATTGGACGCAATGGTGCCGGTAAAAGCACCCTGCTCAAGATCTTGAGCCGCATTACCGAGCCCTCCAAGGGAAGGGTGGTGCTTGAGGGCCGGGTGGCAAGTCTGCTGGAAGTAGGTACGGGCTTTCACCAAGAGCTTACCGGCCGAGAGAACATCTATCTCAACGGCGCAATTTTGGGCATGAGCAGGGCCGAGATCAGCAGGAAGTTCGACGAGATCGTGGCCTTCGCCGAAGTGGAGCGCTTCCTGGATACGCCGGTGAAGCGCTACAGCAGTGGGATGTATGTGCGGTTGGCCTTTGCAGTGGCTGCGCACTTGGAGCCAGAGATCCTCATCGTGGATGAGGTACTGGCCGTTGGCGATGCAGCCTTCCAGCGCAAGTGTCTGGGCAAAATGCAGGAGATCAGTGCGGGTGCGGGCCGTACCATCCTGTTCGTCAGTCACAACATGGGTGCCATCCGCACGTTCTGCGAGCGGTGCATCCTCTTGGATGGCGGTCAGGTACGTGCTGATGGGCCCACCGATCGGGTGCTCCCGCTGTATTTTGGCGGTGGCCATCGGGGCGGGAAGGACGGTGTCGAAGTATCCGCCCGTCCGTTGGACCCCTCCGGTGAATGGCACGCCGGAACCACCATGGCGATCGAGGTCAGATGGCCGCCAGGGCGCTATGCTCCGGGATGGCAGGCCGATATCGCCTGCTACACCTTGGACGGGCACAAGCTGTTCGCCCTGCAAAGTCATACCATGCGCAACTTCGATACCCCTTTGCAGAACAGCACCGGTGTGCGGTTCGATGTGGTGAACCCAGGTCTGGTGGACCAGGAAGTACGTGTGGATGTGGGCATCAAACCCAGTGCTTATGTGGCCTATGATGTGCTCATCGAACAGGCCCTCACCTTCACGCCTGGCAATAAGGGCATTGAGGAGAACCGGTTGGGTGACGTTCTCCTGGTGCCACACGCCTCTTGTACCGCTCTCTACTGATGCGCAGCGGGATCCTGGTCGAACAGTCCTATTGGGACGAAAGCTACCGCGGTATGGAGCCGACCATGGCCCCGGAGGGCGATGTGCTGCGCGCCTGGCTGGAGAAAGCCGTTCCGCGACCCATCGGCGAACGTCATGCGCTGGAGATCGGTTGTTACCCAGGGCGCTACCTATCCGTACTTGCACAAATGGGGTATGTTGCGCATGGCATCGATCTTACCCCGAACGTGGGGCAGCTGAAGCATGCCTTCCAGCGGTTGGGACTGCAGACCGGAGAGTTCACGCATGCCGACTTCATGGAGCATCGGCCACTGCGACACTACGACCTGGTATGTTCGTTCGGCTTCATTGAACACTTCGCGGATTGGCGTTCCATGTTGTTGCGCCACTGGGCCTATGTGGCACCCGGTGGGCTTCTGGTCATTGAAACACCGAACTTCAGAGGCTGGGTGCAACAGCTCATCCATCGAGCGGTGGACGGGGTGAACCTGGCACGGCATAACCGGGATGCGATGCGCCCCGATGAATGGGCGGCCATCCTCCAAGAGCAAGGTGCCCAGATCATGGAATGCGGCTTCATCGGCGAATTCGACTTCTGGACCGACTCTCCTCCGCCTGATCGCCTACAGCGCCTGTTCTTGCGAGCGGTGAACGCACTGGTGCCGCTGTTGCGACGCATCCCCCCCGGCCATGGCGCCCTTTCTCCCTATTGTGTACTGATCGCCCGAAAGCCGATGCAGGCACCATGAAGATCGCGCACTGTGTGGAGGCCTATGCGCCCTCGATCGGAGGCATGCAACACGTGGTGCGCCAGTTGAGCGAGCGCATGGTGCGGGCTGGGCATGAGGTCACCGTGTTCACCGGATATCATCCCGAGCGTGTCAGCGATACGATCAACGGCGTACACATCCGCTCCTATCGCGTGTCAGGCAACGCTGTCAACGGACTGAGCGGAGATGTGGACCGCTACCTGAACGACCTGATCAACGGCGCGTTCGATGTGGTCGTGCTGTTCGCTGCACAGCAATGGGCTGCCGATGCGGTACTGCCGCACCTTGACTCCTTGAGCGCAGCCAAGATCTTCGTGCCTACTGGTTTCAGTGCCCTTGGCAAGCATCAGTTCAAGGCCTATTTTGAACTTATGCCGACCTATATGAAAAAGATCGATATGAATATTTTCTTGTCCGGAACATACCAAGATATAGAATTCGCAAAGAAAAATGATGTCAATAACATCACGGTGATACCCAATGGAGCAGATGAGCAGGAGTTCGAAGGGCCATTGCTACACGATGTCCGATCGAACCTCGGAGTGGGTAAGAACGACCTGCTGGTGGTCCACATCGGCAGCAACACCGGTCAAAAAGGGCATTGGGATGCGATCCGCATCTTCCTTACAGCCGAACGGACCAAAGGTGGCACCTTGTTGCTCGTTGGCAATGGAAATGCCGAATTGGAGCGCTCGTTCCGCAGTTGGCGCCATCTGAAGTACCGCATCCGGGCTGCATTGAGCGGCAGGCGCGTGCTGATCAAGGACCTGGATCGTGAGCGTACGGTCTCTGTGCTGCGCCAGGCCGACCTGTTCCTCTTCCCCAGCGCCATCGAGTGCTCTCCGCTGGTGTTGTTCGAGAGCATGGCTGCGGGCGTTCCCTTCCTTGCATCCAACGCCGGTAACAGCGCCGAGATCGTGGCGTGGAGCCAGGGCGGTCGGTTGCTTTCCAGCGTGCGACAGGCTGAGGGCTGGGAGCGCGTGGAGGTGGTCGCATCGGCGGGGATCCTTGATCGGATGCTGATGGATAGAGGAGCCATGCGCGCGATGGGTCAAGCTGGCCGCGCAGCCTGGCAAGCACGTTTCACCTGGGGCACCATTGCACAGACCTATTTGAAGGTCTACCGGGATGCCATGTTGAACAAGGAACGGCGGAACAGATGAGCGCTCCTCGGGTTTCTGTGCTTATGCCGCTGTACAATGCGGAGCGCTTCGTGATGGAGGCTGTTCAAAGCATCCTTCATCAACGGTATACGGACTTCGAATTGATCGTGGTGGATGACGGCAGCACGGACGAGGGAGCTGCGCTGGTCGCCTCCATTGGTGATGATCGCATACGGCTCATCCGGCAGCCCAACAAAGGCATTGCGGCGGCGCTCAATACAGGGCTGGCCCTGGCGCGTGGAGCTCTGATCGCGCGGATGGATGCGGATGATGTGGCTTTGGCTCATCGGTTGGATGCCCAGGTGGCCTTCATGGATGTTCATCCGGATGTCGGATTGCTTGGAACATGGGCGACCATTGAAGACCAGGAGGGCCGCCCCCTTGGCGTGTTCGACCACCCCACCGATCATGCCACCATCTCCTATCGCCTGCTGTTCGATGCCCCCTTCGTACACCCATCAATGATGATCAGGCGCCACTTGCTCGACACCTATGGTGGTTATGATGGCGATGCCACCATCTTTGAAGACCATGATCTGTGGCGTCGGTTGGTCCCACATACCCGCGCAGCCAATCTTCCCAGCTACCTCCTGCGCTATCGTCGGCTACCGAACAGCCTTTCGCATAAAGAGGACCGGCGTACGGACAGGCTCGTGGAGGGGCGTGTCCGGTGTATCCTTCATGCCTACCCACAGACACCCCGTTCAGTGGCAATGGCCGCCTCCGAGTTCGGCCTTAGGCATCGCTCCATCGATCTAAATGAGTTCCGCGCCGTACACCGTCTATTGGTGCAGCATGCGCAGGCAACGTTACAAGGCTCAAGTGCCCTGTCGACCGAGCTGGGCGCCATACGACAGGGTATGCTGGGTTACCGGCTCATCGCCCATCGTTCGCAGGTGCATCGTGTGCTGGACCGTGCCATAAAGGAAGTGCTCGTGCGGCTGCCCCTGTGAAGCGCCCTTGGCGTGGCTCCTGCGGAGAAGAACGATCTTCGCATCATGACAGGTATTGGGGTGGACGTAGTGATGCCGCTCTTCAACAAGGCACCGTATGTGGCGCAGGCCGTGCGCTCTGTCCTTGCACAGACATACCCTCCAGCATCGCTCACGGTGGTGGATGATGGCAGCACGGATGGTAGTGCAGCCGTGGTCTCCGATCTGTTCACCGCTTATGCCGGCCCTGTCCATACACGGTTGGTGTGTCAGGCGAATAAAGGCCCCAATGCTGCGCGGAATCTGGGTGTACGCCAAGGGAACGCGCCACTGATCGCCTTCCTCGACGCAGACGACGAGTGGCTGCCCAACAAACTCGAACGCCAGAGCGAACGGATCAACAACGACCCGGCGGTACAGCTGGTGCATTGTGGAGCTCTTGCTGTGGACCAGCACGGCACTCCCCTTCGGCGATCTTCCATGGGGGCGACGCCTCCCCTCACCGGACCTGCGTTCCCCCGTCTGCTGGTGGTGAACAGCATTGAAGGCAGTGCGAGCGCGGTCATGATGAGGAGAGAGACCTTCGATCAGGTGAACGGGTTCGATGAGGACCTGCGGGGCATGGAGGATTGGGACATGTGGCTACGGGTAACCCGCTCGGGAACGATCGATCACGTGAACGAGACCCTGGTCAAGATCCGCACGTTCGAGGGCAATACACAGTCCGATCGACCATTCATGATCACCCAGTTCATCGCATTCATCCAGAAGTGGTATCCCATCGCTGGGTCCATGCCCGATGCCATGCATTACTGGGGCCATCTTTTGGGGGAATTGGTGCTGCACTCCAGTGATACCGCCAAGGCGAAGCGTACGGTGGAACAGGGACTCTCCTTGGAACAGCGTCGTCGCATCTTTGCCCGGACCAAGGGCTCGTTCGCCACCTATCTCTTTCTCAAACGCCTGCGTAAGGTGCTCAACCGATGAGCCACACCAGCACGATCGTGGTGCGCCTGAGCGGAGGCTTGGGGAATCAGCTTTTCCAATACGCGCTTGGGCGCAGCCTTTATCTTTCGGGTGGCAGGCGTGTGCTATATGATCTCGACTTCTTTGAACGAAAAGAAGGGGACCACATCAAGCGCAGCTACGGGCTGGGTCACTTCGGAGTGGAGTGTGAACGCGCGAGTAGCTGGGATATCGCACATGCACGGCACCGGGGATCATGGATCCGCAGGACCTTGCATGCCATCCGCCCCGGCCTGGCTCCTGAGCGGCCGGTCAATGACACCCCCGATATGCGTTTCGATCCAGCCATTCTCGCCATAAAAGGCTCTGCCTATCTGGATGGCTACTGGCAATCGGAACACTACTTCGATCGCATCGCCGACCAGTTACGTTCAGAGCTCACCCGATGGGAACCGGGGGATGCTCGGACCAACGAATGGGCCAGCATCATCGGGTCTGTAATGGCTGTGAGCCTTCATGTGCGCCGCGGTGACTATGTATCCCATCGCGCAGCCATGGAGCATTTCGTCACCTGCGATGTGGGGTATTATGCAGCAGCCATGGAGTTCATGCAGCAGCGCATACCGGACATTCACTTTTTCGTTTTCAGTGATGATCATGATTGGGCCCGCGACCACCTCCCCCGTTCATCGGCGATCAGCTTCGTCGACCACACAGGACCAGATACGGCCCACCACGATGTACGGCTGATGTCCCTTTGTCGCCATCATATCATTGCCAATAGCAGCCTCAGCTGGTGGGGGGCCTGGCTTGGCCGGACCTCGGAGCAGAATGTGGTGGCCCCACGGTTCTGGTTCAAGGACCCCATGATCAACGCTGGATTCCAATTGCCGCCTTCATGGACACGCATTTAGGCTCCGTGCCGGTGGTATCCGTTCTTCTGCCTGTCTACAATGCAGGCCGATACCTGCGGACCACCTTGGACAGTGTGCTGGCCCAGACGTTCACCGACTTCGAGGTGATCGCCATTGATGACGGATCCACTGATGACAGCCCGGCAATTCTGAGCGCATATCGGGATCCGCGTATCCGGGTGGTGAAGCATCCTCATAATCGCGGGTTGATCGCCACCTTGAATGAGGGGATCGAGCTGGCCCGTGGGCGATACATCGCCCGTATGGATAGCGATGACGTGATGCATCCGGATCGCCTCGCGAAGCAGGTGAAGGCCCTTGAGGAGGATACCGGATCGGCCGTGCTGGCCACCTTTGTGCGTACCGTGAATGCGGATGGTGATGTCGTGGGCGAATGGGACGTGGACCGGGCCACCGCGAACGAGGCCAGCATCCGTGCCATGCTGCCACGCACCAACTGCATCGCTCACCCTTCCGTCATGGTCCGGCGCAGCGCACTTGGTGATCTCCGTTATGATCCGCGCCAACCAGGCCATGAAGACTGGGACCTGTGGCTCCGGATGCTCGCCCGAGGGTTGCGTATCGCGAAGTTGGCCGAACCGTTGTTGGACTACCGCATCCACACCGAAAGCATCATGGGTGCTCAGAAACGGTCCATGCCCTTGGAGCGTCGCCTCCTTGTTGCACGGCATCGGTTCCTTACCGGCGCATTGTTACGGGCCGAGTGGAACATGGTACACATGAACGTGCTCTATGCCCAAGTGCGCAGTCTTGCCCGCCATTTGCGCATCAACGCACTTCCTGCACTGGCACGCAACCTCCACCGCTGCCTTACCTACTCACCCATCGGCATCCTTCGCGAACAATACGGTCTGCGCCGGACCGAACGCACCTGGCGCGGAAGAACGGCCATCTTCATCCCCTATCTGCACACCGGTGGGGCCGAACAAGTACACGCCGATATTGCTGCAGCAGTGCGCGATGCCTCCCCCTTGGTGGTGGTGAACGGCTTTAGTACGGATCGCCGCTTCGCCCCGATCATCGGCGCGCATGCCACCGTGTTGGAGCTCCCCCGTTCGCTCAACCACCCCTTCTGGAAACACCGCACCCTGAAGCGCTTGGCGGCACTGATCAACGCACAACACACCCCCACCCTGCTCGGCGCATTGAGCGGTTCCTTCTTTGAGCTGCTCCCATTCCTACACCAAGAGGTGCCTGCTTACTATCTGCAACACGCCTTCAAGTTCCAGCCTGAAGGGAACGTGCAGCACCGCAACTGGCTGAGGTACTTCAACCGCATCACCGGCTACCTCTTCATCAGCTCGCGATCGCGTGACGAATTCGCTCGCTTCCTGCACGCCAATCATGTGCCGCAGGGCGCTGCAGCCAAGCTGCACTTCATCAGCAACGCAGTGACGCGCTTCGGCACCATGCAGCAACACGAGCAGCTGGGCCTGATCTGGGTGGGGCGCGATGCTCCCGAAAAGCGGTTGCCGCTCTTTCTGGCACTGGCGGACCGCCTCGAACGCGCACTTCCAGGTGCTTTCCGCTTCACCATCATCGGCCCCGAACGGTCCGAAACACCAGCGATCGTGCGTTCCATGGGGCTGCTCCAGGATGGCGACCGAGTGGCGGAGATCATGGCCGCGCATGATGTACTGGTCCTTACATCCGACCGTGAAGGTTTCCCGATGGTGATCATGGAGGCCATGGCGCAGGGGCTCGTCATTGCAAGCACTCCTGTGGGCGATGTACCCCTTCGCATCGGTCCGGCAGAGGCGGTGATCACCTCCACCACGGAAGCAGATGGTGTGCTGGAAGAACTTACAGCTGCGATCCTGGCGCTGCATCGCGACCGCACCCGCTTGCAAGGCATGAAAGCGGCTGCGCTCGCCAAGGCCAAGGCGGAGTTCGCGCCCGAAGAGTTCGGCGCAGCTTACCGCGCCCTGTTGATCAGGCCGTGATGCTCAACGACCCGAAGCAACTCGCGAACGAACGCATCCCAGTTCAAAACCTGCTCGTACCGCGATCGTGCGGCCTGGCGCATGGCGCTCCAACGCACCGGATCCAGCAGCACTTCACGGATCGCTTCAGCGTAGGGAGCTCCACCATCGG
>JALOLX010000024.1 GCA_025455765.1 Flavobacteriales bacterium
ACCGGTTCAGGCACGATGGCGAAGTCGTAGGGGTGGATGGGGATCAGGTCTCCGGACGTGACGAACAGCGGTACGGTGGCCGTGTTGTTCGTTCCGTTGTTGAGCTCATCCACTTCATCAGGATCGAGGTCCACCGCGAAGCTGAGCGCATTGACACCCTGCCCGCCGGCATTGCCGCGTACAGGCATGCGGAAATAGGCCGTATCGCGCAGGTATACATTATCCACCGTTGTGGCGTATTCCTCGGGTGCGCCGAGGCCTCCGTTCACGCGGTCCATGGTCACCCGCAAAGTGCCGGGCACAGCCTTGGCGATGTTGGTCACCACCACCTTCACGGTCACGGTATCCTGGTCGGCAGAGACCACCTCGGGCTCAAAGAAGATATCCTCTGGGGACACGGTGTAGTCCGGCTTATCGAAGGAATTGAGCACGATGGTGGGATCACCTTGCAGGGTGAAGGTGTGTGCGGTATGGACGGTGCTGATGCTGGAATTGGAGTTCAGCGTCTCGAAGATGGCATGCCGCATGTGCTCGCCGATGCTACCCGCATGGTTCTCACGGGAGAAGCTGCGGTAGAAGCTGCGGGAGTAGTCCATCAGCAGGTTGGCGAAGGCCACTTCAGTACTGGCCAGGAAGCCGATGGGGCCGGTGCCCGGTGCAAGCACCCACTGCTCACCTTTGCTGAAGCGGTTGTTCTGGTGGATGTTGCCGATGTAGCAGGAGTTGCCGATCACCAACGGGTGCTTCCCATTCCACTGGTAGTTGATCGGCTCATCAATGGTGATGTCGAAGCTGGATGCGTACGCGTGGGCCAGGAAGGTCATCAGGGTCACCCCTTGTTCGATGAGGGTGCGCACGGAATCCGCTGAGGCACTGGCGAAGGTCTGTGTGGTGTTCTTGGTGAAGGTGGACACTTCACCGCCGAACGACGTATCGACCGCGATGGATTTGAGCTGGTTGAGGTAGGTGGTGAAGGTCTGCGGTTCACCGGGCGCCAATCCACCGGCGAAGTGCAGGATGTTCTTCATCCATTCTCCGGGCACCTGGCTTTCCAAGGCCTGCACCTTCAAGCGATAGGCATCCACTTCGTCGGGGGTGTACACGCTCAACCGCCCCACGGGGATCTCCATCACCCGCTGATCGAAGTTGAGCCCGATGGTAAAGCACACATCCGAAGCTGGATGGCCGTAAGTGGGCACAAGGCAGGTGGCGTAGGCACCTTCCGTATTGGGCCGGATCCCGGTGGCGAACTGATTGACACGCACGTTCTGAACGGACTTACCGACCAGCAACAGCGCTTTGGGTGCCGTGGCCCAGGTGTTCAGCAGATAGCGGCACCAACGCCGGATGGAAAGCGGATGGATCGGGATGCCACCGCCGAATTGATCGTAGAGCTCATCCACATCCACCACCGCCGTGTTGTATGGATTGCGCTGCGAGGTCTCCCTGTAATTGGCATAGCTCTGCGCGGACTGGAGCAAGCTGCGGTGGGCCACGATCAACATGGCATCGGTGACCTCGTTGCTCGCAAAATCAGTAAAGAAGCCATTGTTACCGACCGGAACAAGCGCCGGAATGGGGCTCACGTTCTCCAACGGGAACATGTAGACCGGTGTGATGGCACTGTCCGGATGGGCCTTCAGTACAGCCTTCCAACGGTTCCCCGACGGCACGCCCACTACCCTACGGATGGTATCTCCCCACACGTGGAAGACCGGTGTTCCGGTCCAGTTGTTGAAGTCCACATGCATCAACCCATCGCCATCAGCATCCACCAGTCCCATCTGCTGCTCTGCTTCGCTGACCATGTTCCACAGCTTGGCGTAGCGGATGGATGCACTGGCACCCACCTGTTGATCGGCATAATTGGGGTCGAAAAAACCGGCTTGGCCCGGCCCGGTCAGGTCGTGTAAAATGCGGAAACGAACAGCCGTGTTCCCACCCACGAACGACTGAGGCATTTCGAATGATGTGTGCACCACCTTGAACCCATTGTAGACCGAATCGGCCCCAGTGAAACCCGGGGTCGATCCTGCAACGATCTTTACGTGGTGCTCTGGTGCCACACCAGCCACATCGTTCAACCCTACCACCGTTGCGCGCACCACCGCGTTCGGCGCGTCAGCACCACCGAACTTGCGGGGTGTTGGTATGGAGATCTGCCGGTCAATGGAGTCAGTGGTGAGGTTCGTTGGGTTCGAATCGAACCAGCCTTCGCCTTCCACATACAGACCACTGGCCGCCGCATTCTGGCCGGTAGGTCCCACGAAGTATCGCCCCTGTCTTCCCAACCCCACCTCGCTCCAATACCAAGGCAGGATGGGCAGTGTACCATGCGCAATGGTCTCCTGTTGAACAATGTGCTTCTTCTCCACCGCCGGATCAGTATCCCAAGTGAGATAGTACCGAATGGTGTCGTTGAAGAAGCTGTAATACGGGTTGGCCACCAAGTTCGGCGATGGATACATCTGCCCATCCAACCACGCATCGTTCGGCTGCACCATGAACTCGATGTGGTCGCCGTCATCAAAGGTCCCATCCTCCTCACCCGAAACGAAAATGGGCACCAGCTGCTCACGACTGAAGAGCATCAGATCCCGCGGATCCACCGTCGCGACCGGAAAACCAGCCGCCAGCAGTGTGGCCCTGTCGATCCTTCGCGTCCCCCCCTCAGCCACATCGAACCGCCAATACCGGCGGCTGTAGTCGATCCACTCATTGCCGAAAGGCAATTGCGCCATGGCGGTCCAGGCGCTGAAGAGAACGGTGATGCTGAGGAGTAGACGTCCGATCATGAACCCGACTGCTTGAAGATGTCGAACTTGATGGAGAAGATGTTGGAGTACAACGCCACGCTATTATCCCCAATATCCGTCAGTGCGTAGTCCAACGTAAAGCTCTTGATCCGCAGGCCGAGACCGATGTTGGGTTGAAGGCTCAGACTGCGCTCTCCACTGATATCCGTAACGTACTGCAGGTTGCTGAGTCCCGAACGGATGTAGAAAATTCGTGCATAGCCCACTTCCAGGCCCAACCGGGGATCGGCGCTCCAGGTCCCGGTCTGCAGCAGGGTGTTGCGGCGCCCATCGAAGGTGCTCTCCAGCTCCACCGCAGCGATCATGTCGAACTTCTCGCCGAACTTGAACTGACGCGCAGCGCCCAGCATCAACCGTGGCAGGGTCACTTCCACACTGTTCACCGGGATCTCATTGCCCGTCTGCGCGAACACATCGATCACGCGCTGGTCCAGCGTGTAGCTCCAGGCGTTGAACGTACCGGTGACATCCCGCGCCACGGCCGAGAAGCGCCACTTGTCCCGCTCATATTGGGCACCCGCATCCAACCCGAAGCCCCAGGCCTTGCCGAACTCACCTACACGTCGGTAGATCACCTTGGCGTTGCCGCCCAAGCGTAGTCCAGGCACCTTCATCTTCCGGGCATAGCTGATGATGAAGGCGTGATCCGCGCTGCTGAAGGTGGTGATCCGGTCGTAGTCGATGTTACCCGACGGGTCGATCAGCTCGATCGTGTTGGGGATGTTGTCGATCCCGAAGCGCAGAAAGGTGATGCCAATGGCGCTCTTGTCATCGATGGGCTTGGCCAGACCGATGTGGTCGTATTTGGCGATACCAGCGAAGTACTCACTGTGCATGGCGCCCACCTGCAGGTCACCTTCCACACCGAGCAGACCGGCGGGGTTCCAGTACCCGCTATTAACGTCGTTGACCACAGCGGTGTAGGCACTGCCCATACCCAATGCCCGGGCCCCCACTCCAATGGCGAGGAATTCGTTGGAATACTTCGGGGCATCCTGTGCCAATGCGGAGCCGATGAGCACCGGAGCAAGGACGAGTGACGTAAGGATGCGCGCGCTGTGGATCTTCATACCGTTGTTCTATGGACGCAACAACTAACTCCGGGTGGCCTCCATTATTGCCTCGAATTTACCCAACTTCGGCCCCGATGGCACGGCTACCCCGCTTTCCGGACCTGTTAACGACCGCGAACCTAGCCTGCGGGGCGGGGTCCATCCTGCTCGCCTCCCAAGGACAGCTAACAGTGGCGTGTTGGCTGGTGTTCGCCGGAGCGCTGTTCGATGTCTTCGATGGATTGTCGGCCCGGGCGCTGGGAGGAGGCTCGCCTTTGGGCGCCCAACTGGACAGTTTGGCGGACATGGTGACCTTCGGGGTGGCGCCGGCGTTCATGGTGTTCCAACAGGGAACGATGTGGGCCGGGTCGACCATGGTCCCTGAAGCGTTCCAACACCTGCCCTACCCCAATGGCCGCAACCCCTTATGGCCAACGCTGACCGCTGCCCTCGTCCTTGTGATCGCATCGTGCTGGCGCCTTGCCAAATTCAATCTGGACACCCGCCAGACCAGCGGCTTCCTTGGGCTGCCCACACCCGCCAATGGCTTGTTCTGGGTATCCATCGTGATGGGCAGCCACGCAATTGCCGTACACCCGGGCCCCTACAGTGATCTGCTGGTCAGTGGAGCTCGTGCACTGCTCAGCGGACCCTACATCCTGCTCGGCTTATCCTTCTTGTTATCGGCCCTCATGCTCTCCGAGCTCCCCCTCCCCTCCCTGAAATTCAAACACTTCCGCTGGCAGGGCAACCAAGTGATCTACCTCTTGGGTGGTATCGGACTCGTGCTGGTGGTGCTGTATGGCATCCTGGCCGTGCCATTGATCATGTTCGTCTACATCCTTAGCCCGCTGTGGGGAAGTGTGTTCGGGAAAGAGGTGTGATGTGGGGTACAGCCCGCTGGGGGATTGCGCCGGAATCTGGTCGACCCGAAGGATGGAGGCTGTGGGGACTGCAGCATCCTGATAGGGAACGCTGCGTTGCGCATTCATAATTCTCTGCGACCTTTGCGCCTCCGCACTCTGCGTTGAACCCGCTGCCATGAAGACCTTCCGCGCCTCCATCGATGTGATGCCCCACGACAACCTGCTCGATCCCCAAGGAAAGGCCGTTTCGGGCGCCATGGGTGGCTTGGGCCTGCCCGAGATCAGCGGCGTGCGCATCGGCAAGCACATCACCCTGCACGTGGAGGCCGCCGACAAGAAGACCGCCGAAGCCAAGGTGGACGAGGCCTGCAAGAAGTTGCTAGCCAACCAAGTGATGGAGAAGTACAGCTTCTCGCTCGACGAGGTCAAGAATTAGCAATTAGCCGATCAGCGATTTCGAATTGGCTAATTGCTAATTGGGGACTTTCCGCCGAAGGACGAAGTTGCGTCCCAAGTACTTCTCCCGTACTTCAGCGTCATTGGCCAGCTCTTCGGCGCTCCCCTGCTTCAGGATGCGACCTTCGTAGAGCAGATAGGCCCTGTCCGTGATGCTCAGCGTCTCCTGCACGTTGTGGTCCGTGATCAGGATGCCGATGTTCTTCTCCTTCAGCTTGGCCACAATGCCCTGGATGTCCTCCACGGCAATGGGGTCCACCCCGGCAAAGGGTTCGTCCAACAGGATGAAGCGCGGCTCGTTGGCCAATGCCCGGGCGATCTCCGTTCTACGTCGTTCGCCCCCGCTGAGCACGTCGCCCATGTTCTTGCGCACATGCTGCAGGCTGAACTCGTCCAGCAGCTCCTCCAGCTTCCGCGCCTGTTCGGCCTTGCTCTTACCGGTCATCTCCAGGATGGCGCGGATGTTATCCTCCACACTGAGCTTGCGGAACACACTGGCCTCCTGCGGCAGGTAGCCGATGCCCCGCTTGGCCCTGCGGTACATGGCCAGGTCGGTGATGTCGTCGTTGTCCAGGTAGATGTGGCCCTCGTTCGGCTTGATGAGGCCCACGATCATGTAAAAGCTGGTGGTCTTCCCCGCGCCATTGGGACCCAGCAGGCCCACGATCTCGCCCTGCCGCACTTCCACGCTCACCCCGTTCACCACGGTGCGGCGCTTGTAACGCTTGAAGATGGTATCGGCCCTTAGCATGCGTGTTGCGTCCGCGAAGTAAGGACATCGCTGGCCCCCCCCGACAGCTGATCCCCGCCAACGGGCGCTTGGAAGATCCTGTCCATGGTCAGAAGTTGACGAAGAGCTTGGCCCGCAAGGCGAAGGGGGCGGTGTTGGCGTGATCGTTGTAGCGCAGCCGCCAGATCACATCGAAGCGCAGCACCTTCAGGATGTTCTCCACCCCAGCGCTCACCTCCATGAACGGACCGTTGTACAAGGAGTACATGCCGGGCAGCAGGAGCATTTCCGCCGCATGCTTGCCGTCCAGATCCCCGGCCACCGCCTTGAAGCCCGCCACCTCGCGCCACTTCAACCGACGCATCAGGGGAATGCGATTGAGGAAAAGGCCCTCGAAGTGGTGTTCGGCGATGAGCTGCACGTACCGATCACTGATGAACTCGAAGAAGTTCATGGTGTTGAAGGCGGCGTCATCGAGGTAGAAGGTCTCGTTGCCGCTGTGGATGGCCAGCAGTGGGTAGGGCAGTGTGCCGAAGATGCGGCCTCCTTCCACCGTGGTGCGCGTCCATCCTACAGCCCCCAGCTGCCACCTTCGGTAGATGCGGCCCACCACCTTGGTGTATTCATAGTCGCTGTTCAGCAGTCCCGGCGCGCCATAGGCCAGGTGCAGTTCCAGCGTGGGGAACTTGTTGAAGCCAACGGCCACCCGATCGAACTCGCCGCTGACGTACTTCTCGCGGTAGGCGAAGCGGGTGTTGAGGCTCACTTCGGCCGTGCGGATGCTGCCCACGTTGGTCAGGCGCAGATCGCGGTCATCGATCACGGCACGCACATAGCTCAGGTCGCCCAAGGGTTGCAGGGTGCGGTAGCGCAGCATCACCTCGTTGGTGAAGCCGCTGAACCACTCCCGCTCCAGGCTGGCCTTCCATTCCTCCACGTCAGTGAGCTTGGTGTTGGGGTTGCGGCGGAACACACTGCCCAGCAGGTTGTCGTTGCGGAAGGCGTTGATGCTCTGGCCGAGCTGCTCCACATCGTGCTTGTAGGAGGCCCGGTAGAGCAGGCGGGGCTCCTTGCTGATGAAGCCGCGTGTGGCCAGTCCGAACTTGAAGCGCTCGTCCTCGACCCCATAAGCGGTGTATCCCTCGAACTCCACCCAGGTACTGAAGTTGTTGCTGGTGCGCCCCCCCAGCCTGAAGCGCATGCCTTCCACCGGATTGAAGCTCACCGTGGTGAAGTAGGGCCCCAGCTCGATCTTGCCCCGCTCATAATAGCCGGTCACCACGGTGCTTACGATGTCCACATAGGTCCGGAAGCGTGGAATGGTCTTCATCGTATCCACCATGTGGTAGATCTTCAGCTCCTTCTCGGTCAACTGCACATGGCGGTTGGTGTCCCAGTAGTCGGCACCCAGGCTCAGCGGATCGATGTCCACCACCACCTCGTCCACCCCTTCGTAGAACACCGGCTCCTTGGGGCTGTTGATGACGAAATCGCGGTAGGTGGCGGTGCGGCGGCCGTAGAAGCCTTGCACGGCGTTGCGGTCCTCCTTGCCGGTGTCCTTGATCACGTTGAGGTCCACCACCAGTTCGTCGCGGGTCAGCATCCACACCTCGTCCGCCACCTGGTCGTACTGCTGCTTCACCCAGAAACCCTGCACGAAGTTGAGGTTGGCGCCTTCCGCGATGCCGGCCTCCATGCGGTGGACCGCATAGGTGGTGTCGTTGATCCACATCTCCCCGCTGAAGGCCAGCTCCTGCGGCCGTTTGGGCTTGAATTCGAGCTTGTAGCACCAGTGCCCGTTCACATAGTTGCTATCCGTCAGGTAGTAGTTGTAGAAGGCCTTACCCCCATCAGCAATGGGGCTCACGAAGTTCTTGCCGAAGAGCACCAGGTAGTTGTCGTAGATGTTCACGTTCTGGTACATGTCGCCCATGAACTGGCTAACGCTCTCGTTCTCGATGCCGCTCACCTTGGTGCCGCGGATGTACTCGCGGCGGGCCTTGGGTTTCTGCCGGTAGAACACCTCGCTGAGGCTCTCGGTCATGAAGATCGGGAGGTAGGGCTTGGCGCCGGTGCTGTCGATGTTGTCGAAGATGAAGGCGAAGGGCTTGAAGAGCTTTTTCTCAGTGAACTCTTCCGTGATGTTATTGAGGTCGAACTCGATCTTGTTGTAGGCGTCGTACTGGTAGGCTTCCAGCTTTTCGCGGTTGTTCACCGGCTTGTGTTGCACCACCCGGCGCAGGATGGCGAAGGCCGGGTTCTCGTCACTGGGCTTGATCACCACCTCGGCCAGTTGCACCTTGCTGGGTTCCAGTGCGATGTTGATCACCTGGTCCCGGTCGCGCTTCACGGCCAGCGTCCTGGGCAGGTAGCCCACGTAGGAGACCCGAATGGAGTCGGTGGCGTAGTAGGTATCGAAGCTGTACTTGCCATCGATATCGGTGGTGGTACCGATCCGGCTGTCAATGAAGGCGATATTGACGAAGGGCAGGGTTTCGCCGGTGGTGGCATCACTGACCACGCCGGAGATGCGGGTGGTCTGTGCCAATGCGGGCAACAGTGCCAGTACAGCCACCAGCAGCGACCAGGAGCGGAGGCGGTAAGCGGGCGTCATCGGCTGGCGGGTACGGAGGGCACGCGTTGAAGGCTGCGTTCGCGGGAGCGCACGGCCCGGGCGGCGAGCAGGATGCTGATCTCGTACAGGAGCATCAAGGGGCCTGATACGATGAGCTGGCTGACCACGTCGGGGGGGGTGAGAATGGCGGCGACCACGAGGATCACCACGAAGGCATGCTTGCGGTAGGTGCGGAGGAATTCCGGCCCCACCACCCCGGCGCGTGCCAGAAAGAGCACTACCAAGGGTAACTGGAAGACGATGCCCGTCCACAAGGTCACACTGGTCACCATGGACACGTAGCTATCCAAGGCCACGGCATTTTGCACACTGCCGCTCACTTGATAGGCGCCGAAGAACTGAATGCTGAGGGGGGCCAGTAGGAAATAGCCGAAGGCCACCCCGGAGGCGAACAGTACGGTGGCGAAGAGGGCTGTTCCCCGCAGGGCCGCACGCTCGGTGGGGTGCAGCCCCGGGCTGATGAAGCGCCAGAGCTCCCACATCACGTACGGGAACGCCACGATCAGCCCGGCCACGAACGACACCACCAGGTGCGTGAAGAACTGCCCGCTCATACTGATGTTCTGCAGGGTGAAGTCCAGACTGCCTACGCACAGGGCGTCCCCCATACCCAGCTGCTGGCCCAGGGCGCAGAAGGCCCGGTAGGTGATGAACGAAGCGTGTTTGGGGGCCAGGATCACCTGATCGAAGACGATATCCTTGGCAATGAAGGCCACCACCATGGCCAGTATGATGGCGATGGCGGCCCGCACCAAGGTCCATCGGAGCTCCTCAAGGTGCTCCAGGAAGGTCATTTCCTGCTCAGGCCGTTGCACGGGGGAAGGGGGGTGTGGGCCCAAAGATATCGGCCGGGGCAGGGCTTCACCCCCACCGACAGGCCAGTTATCAACGGTTCCGGGCCATGTGTTAAGATCCCTGAACTTCTGTGATACGGTTCACGTATCAATTGGATACGGTGCATTACCTTTAAGCGTTCAAAAAAACAGCCCACCTCCAGGCACTGTACGGACCACTATGATCCACGTCGACCTCACGCCACGCGAAGCCCTTCAGCAATTCTTCGGATTCAGCAAGTTCAAGGGTGAACAGGAAGCCATCATCCAGAGCGTGCTGGATGGCCAGAACACCTTCGTCATCATGCCCACCGGTGGGGGCAAGAGCCTGTGCTACCAGCTGCCCGCCCTGATGATGGACGGCACCGCCATCGTGGTAAGCCCGCTCATCGCCCTGATGAAGAACCAGGTGGACGCCCTGCGGGGCTTCAGCGATGAGGATGGCGTGGCCCACTTCCTCAACAGCTCCCTCACCCGCAACGAAGCCCTAAAGG
Organism: Flavobacteriales bacterium; assembly: GCA_025455765.1. GTDB lineage: Bacteria > Bacteroidota > Bacteroidia > Flavobacteriales_F > PHOS-HE28 > PHOS-HE28. The sequence goes on from JALOLX010000024.1 coordinate 9,883, forward strand.
TGCGCAAGGACATCACCGAGGGCCGCACCAAGATCCTTTACGTGGCGCCCGAGTCGCTCACGAAGAAGGAGAACGTGGAGTTCCTCACCGATATCAAGATCAGCTTCTTCGCCATTGACGAGGCGCACTGCATCAGCGAGTGGGGCCACGACTTCCGCCCGGAGTACCGCCGCCTGCGCACCATCTTCGATGAGATCAAGCGTGTGCCGGTGATCGCCCTCACGGCCACGGCCACCGAGAAGGTGCAGGAGGACATCCTGAAGAACCTCGATATCCCCAACGCCAAGGTCTACAAGGCCAGCTTCAACCGCCCCAACCTCTATTACGAGATCCGGCCGAAGAAGGACGTGCAGCGGGAGATCATCCGCTACATCAAGCAGCACGCCGGGCGCAGCGGCATCATCTACTGCCTCAGCCGCAAGAAGGTGGAGGAGACCGCCGAGATGCTCAACGTCAACGGTATCAAGGCCCTGCCCTACCACGCTGGCATGGACGCCCACCAACGCGCCAGCCACCAGGACCAGTTCCTCATGGAGCAGGTGGACGTGATCGTGGCCACCATCGCCTTCGGTATGGGCATCGACAAGCCCGATGTGCGCTTCGTCATCCACCACGACATCCC
>JALOLX010000312.1 GCA_025455765.1 Flavobacteriales bacterium
AGCGCGTTTCGGAGCACAGGAGAAAGACCATCAGATCGCCGAACAAACCCAAGCCCTCGCCCTCGCCGCAGCCGAGGACCGCCGCAAGAACATCCAACGCATCGCCCTGGGGATATCAGCGCTTGCTGTGACCATCATCGCATTGTTGCTGGCGCGTTCCCTGCGCAACCGCCGCCGCCTCGCCGAGCAGGAACAGAAGCTCCATGCCCAACGGGTGGATGAACTGCTCAAGCAAAGCGAGCTCGATGCGCTCAACGCCATGATGGAAGGCCAGGAGAAGGAGCGCGACCGCGTGGCCCGCGACCTGCACGATCGCCTGGGCAGCATGCTTAGTGCCATCAAACACCAGATCGATGGGTTGGATGCCGACATCCAAGGCCTGCAGACCGAGCAGCGTGGCAACTATTCCAAGGTGAACCGCATGCTGGACGAAGCGGTGGGGGAGGTGCGCCGCATTTCACACGACATGGTCTCCGTTACGCTCGCACGCTTCGGGCTGGAGAAGGCGCTGGAGGACCTGTGCGACAGTGTGCGCCTCAACGGCAAGCTGGCCGTGGAACTCGCGCTGTTCGGGTTGGAGCAGCGGATGGAACGCGGGTTGGAGATCACGGTGTACCGCATGGTGCAGGAACTCGTAAGCAATGTGCTCAAACATGCTGGTGCGCGCGAGCTGAGCATCTCGGTCACCCGTGGGCCGGGCCGGATCAGTGTGATCGTGGCCGATGACGGCCGTGGCTTTGATACGGATGCGGCGGCCGATGGCATTGGCCTGGCCAACGTGCGAGCCCGCGCTGCTGCGATGGGCGCGCAGGTCACCGTGAACAGTACACCCGGAAAGGGGACTACGGTGAGCATCGAAGGGCCGGTGGTGGAGTGAGCTTCATGCCTTCAGAATAACGGGGACCCGGTATTGTGAACGGTTGGTGCCAGGAGGTGCTTTGTGGCATCAACCAACATCACCCAGCCATGTACCGCAGATCCCTTTTCCTAGTGTGTCTCGTCCTTTCCGGCTCGTTCGCGCTTGCCCAGAATAGGACCACCTCGACAACATCAACAGCCTCTTCGTGCTGTTCACAGCGGCCCATGACCATGGCCTTCACCGGTGGCAATGCGCCTGGGCTAGCGGCGGAGACCACCCCTTCCACAGCGGATATTGCCGTGGTCGTCAACAAGACCGGTGTGGAACGACTGCCTGATGGCAACTGGTCATTCCGGGTGGCGGTGGCCAACGACAATGGCAACAACTGCACCCCCGCCGACAATAGCAGGGCCGTTCTGCTCTTGCCGCCCGACTGCCAGGTGATATCGGTGACAGCAAAGCGAGCGGACGGCACCGATGCCTCTTGGACACAATGTGGTGCGTACATCGAAGTACAGGTGGGCGAATTGTGCCCTGCGAACAACGCCATCGGACAGCCCGCCATCATCACAGTGCTGTTGAAGCCGTCTCCCTACAAAGGGTCCGCGTGCATACCGGCGTTCGGCGCCTTGGTCTTCAGCGGCAGACCTGACCATGTGCCCGGCAACAATGCCTGGTGGTGGCGCGAACACTGTACGGGTGGGATGACCTATTTCCCCCAGGAGCAACCGCTGCCGAGCAAGGGGCGGTGAGCGTTGCGTGAACGTGCAAGAGGCTCCGGTCACGGGGCCTTTTGCATGTTCCCACCCGCCCTGATCCTGTATCGCTGTCCATTGCTTGAAACGCCGCGGAATTCAGGGTTTTCCGGTATTGTGTGCGCCTTGCTCTAACGGTCATTTTGCACCGTGACACAGGTTCAGCTCGCCCATCCCGTTCGTCGTTCAAGCGTTCGGAACCGGTGCGCCCTCTCGTACTGGTGTGATCGGAGGCCGTTCGGTCCACTTCGGTCGGGTCTTCGTGGAATGGTCCACCTGATGACACTGTTCGTTGCGTCGGCGGCGCAGTCGCAATGGACGCCAGCTGCCAATGCCGTGAAGCTGCCGGATTCCCTGGTGTTCGCTACGGCGGCCACGGTGACCAACACGGTCCTCACGTGGCATCCTGTTCATCAGCGCTACTACAGTGCGCGGGTGGGCAACGCAGCGTTCCCCCTGCATACCTGGCTCGTAAGCGGTGGGCCATCCATTGCGCAGTCCACTACGGGGATCGATACGCGTGGCTTGTGGTACAACCCCAATACGGGGCTGGTGGAGCGGAACGGGTTCGCAGCCATCGGCTGGGCCACCATGGATATCGATGGGGGCTTGAACGCGACCAATACGTTCACCTCTTTGTTCACCGGTCAACTGCAACCCACTACACAAGCGGTCGGTACGTACGACCCGGTCACCAACACCGTCCTGTTCTACAGTGCTGGTGTGGTGCAAGTGCGCAGCAGAGCCACCGGTGCCGTGCTTTCCACCTTGCCGCTCACGGGCGTTCCACTGGTGTCCATTGCCACCGATATCATGATCTACACCGGACAGGTCGGGTATGAGATCGGGTTGCTGAACGTGACGGCCAAGCAGGTGTTGTTCTTCAGCCGGGCCACTGGGGTCTACGCGGGAATGAGCCAGCTTCCAGCAGCTGCGGTGACCTCAACAAGTTATCGCATGGGGTATGCGAACGACCGCTTCTGGTTGTTCAACAGTGTTACCAAGACCTGGAATGCCTACTGCCTCTGGAACGAGGGCTGTTCGCCCAGCACGTTGCCAGTGGAGCTGTTAGGTCAGCAGGTGGAATGCGAAGGAGGAACATGCAGGATGAGGCCGACAGCAGCAGCAGCAGCAGCAGCAGCGGCAGCAGCAGCAGCAGCGGCAGCAGCAGCAG
>JALOLX010000313.1 GCA_025455765.1 Flavobacteriales bacterium
AGGTGCTGGTTTGGCCGCGCGTTCGGCGGTGGTGGGGGGCGGCGGTGCTGGCTTGCTGGCCTTTTCTGCGGCGCGCTTCGCTTCGGCCTCGGCCTTCAGGCGCTCGGCCTCCTTCTGCTGTGCTTCGCGCTGGGCCGCTGCTGCGCGCGCCTGTTCATCGCGGGCCGCCTGTTCCGCCGCCTTCTTCGCGTCCGCTTCGGCCTTGGCGGCGGCCTTGGCGGCGTTGGCTTCCTTGTCCTTCTCCTCTTTCTGCTTCTGCTCTATGGCCGCCTGTGTGGCCTGCAACTGCGACTGGATGGACTTGGTGTAGTCCGTGTCATAGTCGAAGTCGCCTTCTGACTGCTCGTAGCGGATCATGCCCACCGGCTGATTGAAGACCACCAGGTTCACATCATCGTACTGCTTGAAGATGGACACCGCGAAATCGAAGGGAACGAAGGAGTTGGCCACCGCATCGGCGGGCACCTTGGTGTTGAAGGCGATCTTCTTCGAAACGAACCCGTCCTTCTCAAAGGAGAGGATGTAGTTCTGTTGCAGATCGAGGTCGAGGGTGAACTTGCCCACGCTCTGGGTGATGGTGCGCTCCTTCACCCCGTTCTTGTAGACCACCACGCGTGCGCCGGAGAGGTCACCGGCCTCCACCTTCATCCGCCCGTTCACGGTGAAGCGTGGCTGCGCGCTGAGCATGGCGGCCATGCACAGCAGGAACAGCAGCAGAACGGAACGCAGGGGGGAATTCGGGCGCATGGTCCCGCGTATACGGTCCGTCGAAGGATCTGGTTACTCCGGCCGGGGAACGCGCCACCCTCATCGAACTGTTGGTAACCTTTTGGACGGGGGGGCGTAGCACTTCAACAACCAATGGACCTTCGCCACCGCATGCCCGCTATGCTTGCTCGTATCCTGCTGTTCCTGGCCTACGGGCCGTCGTTCGCTGCCTCTTACGCGCTGCTGCCAAGGCGGGGAAGGGTGGCGTACCGTACTGCGGGGCCTGGGTCGTTGGTGCACACCAACAACCGTCCACTGCCATGAACACCAAACGACTCCTGCTGCTGATGTTCCTGATCACGCTGGCCTTCTGGGCCGGTGCACAGGACCGTGATCATGCCGCCTGTGTGGTGAAGGTCTCCAGTGAATGGGGGGCGGTGTGCGACAAGTGCGAGATCTACAAGGATGGCTATAAGCGCGACTACAGCGGCACCTACCAGGTCCTGCTGCGCAACGATTGCAACGAACTCATCGAAGTGAAGGTGGCCGTGCAGGAAAAGAACGGACAGTGGCGCACCTTCCCCTTGAAAGCGCTGGCACCACAAGAGACCATGAAGGCCTTCGCGTGTACTGGTACTGGGCGCTACATGTACTGGGTGCGCCGCGTGAACGACACGGAGATCGTGATCCCTTCGGACCAGGAGATCATCTCCGAGTACCGCAGCCGCTGACCCTTTTGCACGGTCGCCTGTTCATGCTTGGTGAACGGAGCAGGCACATCGCAGTGCTGTGCGACCTCACCTTTGGCGGTACGCTTCGCAGCTCCCGCCATGGCCACCAAACGTTTCCACATCGACCGTACCGAGACCTCACCCGAGATCGACCTGGACCTGGAACGCGGTGCCATTGAATTCGTGGGGCGCTCGCTGCCCAGCAACTCGGAGCAGTTCTTTGCGCGTGTGCATCGCTGGATCGATGAGTATTTGCAAGAACCGCGGGAAGAGACCACGGTGAACATGCGCCTCGATTACCTGGACACCAGCTCCAGCAAGCACCTCTTCAACATCTTCCAACGCCTGGAAGCCGCCAGCGAGCGTGGCCGCAAGGTGCACGTGAACTGGCATTACGAGCAGGGGGATGATGAGATGGCCGAGACCGGAAAGGACTATCAGAGCTTCTTCCGCATTGACTTCAACTTCATCGAGGTCGACTCCCTGTTCTAAGCACAGCGCTGTGCGGCGATCCCTGTAGCTTCGTGGCTTCCCAGATGGAGCCGCGCCGACATTATTCCCTGTACCAACTGTGTTCGTCCATCCGGAAGCGTCTGGAGGAGGCCACCGGTGGAAAGCGCTTCTGGGTGCGCGCAGAGATCGCTGGCATCAACCTGAACCGGCATCTCTACCTCGACCTGGTGGAGCACCAGCAGGGGCAACGAGTGGCCGTGATGCGGGCCATGGTGTGGAACACTTCGCTCACCACCATCCGCGCTTCGCTGGGCGATGAGTTCGGCAACATCCTCAAGCAGGGATCCGAAGTGCTGCTGTGTGGCACGGTGCACTACAGCGAGGTCTACGGCCTTTCGTTGCATGTGGACGAGGTGGACCTGTCCTTCAGCCTGGGCGAACTGGAGCGTCGCAAACACGCCACCATCGCCACCCTGCGGCAGGAAGGGCTCTTCGACCTCAACCGGGCCTTGCCTGAGCCGATGGTGATCCAACGCATCGCTCTGGTGGCCTCCATCGGCTCAGCGGCCTACGCGGACTTTGTGCAGCATCTGGCGGCCAATGAATACGGCTACCGGTTCCACGTACACGAATTCCCCAGCGCTGTGCAAGGCGACGACGCACCCCGACAATTGCGCGCAGCCCTGGCCGCCATCGACCCCACGCTCTTCGATGCGGTGGTGGTGATCCGTGGTGGCGGCTCGAAGCTGGACCTGGAGGCCTTCAATGACCTTGATCTGTGCCGCGCGGTGGCCCGCATGCCCATCCCGGTGATGACCGGCATCGGCCACGATGTGGATGTGAGCGTGATGGACATGGTGGCCAAGAGCCCGCACAAGACCCCGACCGCCATCGCC
>JALOLX010000314.1 GCA_025455765.1 Flavobacteriales bacterium
TGCTGATAGAGCTTCACGATGGGCAGGCGAAGTCCGCGGCTTTCCAGCTGGGCCACGCATTGGATGCTCAACAGCGAGTTGCCGCCGAGGTCGAAGAAATTGTCGTCGATGCCCACCTTGTCCACCGCGAGGAGGTCGGCCCACACGGCAGCGATGGCTTCTTCGGTCTGGCCGCTGGGCCGCACGAAGGGCACGTCGAGTTCAGGACGGCGCAGGTCGGGCGCGGGCAGGGCCTTGCGATCGATCTTGCCACTGGGTGTGCGCGGCAGTTCCTTCACCTCCACAAAGGCGGAAGGGACCATGTAATCCGGCAGAATGGCGCCGAGGTGCTTGCGCAGCTCATTGCTGCTGGTGGCGGCGCGTGCCACGAAGTAGCCCACCAAGCGCTTCAGCCCGGGACGGTCCTCGCGCACGCTGGCCACGGCCTTCTCTACGGCGGGGTGCTTTTCCAACGCCACTTCCACTTCGCCCAGTTCGATGCGGTATCCGCGCACCTTCACCTGACCATCGATGCGGCCTTTGTAGTCGATCTCACCGTTCGGTAGTTCTGCAGCGCGGTCGCCGGTCTTGTAGAGCCTCCCCTCGACTCCGCTCGGGGCAGGCTCGGTAACGAAGGGATCCTTCAGGAAACGTTCCGCAGTGAGGTCATCGCGACCGATGTAGCCTTTCGCCACACAGGCGCCGCCGAGGTAGAGTTCGCCCTCCTCGCCTTTGGCCACGGGCTTCATCTGCTCATCGAGCACAAGGAGCTTCACGTTGTCGATGGCGCGGCCGATGTTGGGCAAGGCGGGCCAGGTGGAGGGATGACCGGTCAGTTCCAGCTCGCTCACCACGTGGCCTTCGGTGGGGCCGTACTGGTTGCAGAAGCGGCAGCCGGGCAGCTGTTCGAAGAATTCCTGGATCACCGGGGTGATGCGCAGTTGCTCGCCGCTGGTGAACACTTCCCGCAGGGTGGTGGGCGCTTCGCCGCTGCGCTGAGCCGCTTCGGCCAGGTACTGCAGGGCCACAAAGGGCACGATCAAGCGGTTCACCCGTTCCTGCTGGATCTTGCGCAGGAGCTGACTGCTGTTCAGACGGTCCTCATCGGTGATGAGCACGAGCGTGCCGCCTTGGGCGAAGGTGGTGAACAGCTCCTGGAAGCTGACGTCGAAGCTGATGGGCGCGAACTGTAGCGTGCGATCGCCGGGGCCCAGCACCGAGGTACGCAGCTGCCACTGGATCAGGTTCACCAGTGGGCCATGGTGCATGGCGACTCCTTTGGGACGGCCCGTGCTACCGCTGGTGAAGAGCACGTAGCACAGATCATCCAAGGTGGCCGGGCAGGGCGTGTTCAACAGCGGGCCGCGGCTCAGATCGAGCTGATCGATCAGCAGTGGGGTGGCCGAGGTGGTGCTGAAAATGTGTTGGTGGGCCTGGTCGCTGATCACCAAGGGAGGCCGCGCATCCTCCAACATGGCTGCGATCCGGTCGGCGGGGTAGGAGGGGTCGATCGGGAGATAAGCGGCGCCGCTGCGTAGGATGCCAAGAACGGCCACGATGAGGTCGGCTGAACGATCGAGCGAAATGCCCACCACATCACCTGCGCCAATGCCACGATCGGTTAGGAGGTGAGCCAGGCGATGTACCTGGTCGCTCAGGTCCTGGTAGCTCCACGAGCGACCGTCCTGCAACAAGGCAGGTGCCTGCGGCGTGCGTCGGGCTTGATCGAGAAAGAAGGCAACGACGTTGTTCAGGGGGAGGTCCGATCCGTTCGTCATTTTATCCAAGTATCTGTCTTCTAGCGTGTTAAGCTAAGCTTGCCAAGGGGTGGCCCGTGCCGTGTTCCAACCTGACCAACTCTTGTAAGGTCCTTTCATACGGTCAAAAGCCCCGGATGTTCGCCTCTGCCGTTCACCGGATGAAGGTACGCATTTTTGCGTTCATCGACGATTAACACCACTTCGTGAAGAAATGTTGATAATTCGTCGTTATTTGCGGCGCAATATGCAGTGTGTAGGTCCGTCGGCCTTGTCGGCTCCGTTCACCCCCAGCCGATGCACTGGTCCGGGAGGCAAGTTACGCCTGCATTCAGGCCTGTTCGGCAGGTGCTCGACCGCCGCAAGCGGGATATCTTTGGCATCCTTCATGCGGAACCTCACCCTGCGCTTCATCGTGGTTGCGATCCTGCTCATTGCAGGGTTCGGGCAGGCATGGGCACAGACCTTGGGCGAAAGCCGGAGCGTTCAGCTCTGGGCCACGGTCAACACCTCGCCGCCCCGCATTGATCTCAATTGGCGTTCGCACCCCAACACCACGGGCTTCACCGTATTCCGTAAGCTGAAGGGCGGTACCAACTGGGGTAGTGCCATCGCCACTCTCGGTGCATCGGCGCTGTCGTACAGCGATCAGTCGGTGCAACTGAACACCTCTTACGAGTACAAGGTGGTGCGCACCACTGCCAATTACGGCAACGGCTTCGGCTACATCAACGCCGGCATCGAGCTGGCCATGGTGGAGGATCGTGGGGCGGTGGTGCTGTTGGTGGATAACACCTTCACCACATCGCTGGCCGGTCAACTGGCGCAACTGGTGCAGGACCTGGAAGGTGATGGCTGGCAGGTGATCCGGCATGATGTATCGCGCAACGCTCAGCCCAGTGCCATCAAGCCCTTGGTGGTGAACGCTTACAACGCCGATCCCAACCGGGTGAAGGCCGTTCTGATCATCGGTCATGTGCCAGTGCCGTACAGCGGCAACCTTGCGCCGGACGGACATGGCGAACACTTCGGAGCATGGAGCGC
>JALOLX010000315.1 GCA_025455765.1 Flavobacteriales bacterium
GTGCGCAAGGCACCTTCGGAGAGCACAGCGCCGTCGCCCAGGAGGATGACGATGCGCGCCTCACCCGCCTTGCGGTAGCTGCGTTCGATGCCCAGCTTCTCCACGCTGTCCTCCGTGCGCCGGATGCCCGCCGTATCGATGATGCGGAACAACACACCTCCGATGGTGAGCGTCTCTTCCACCGTGTCGCGTGTGGTGCCGGGTATGTCGCTCACAATGGCCCGCTCTTCCTTCAGCAGTGCGTTGAGCAGGGTGCTCTTGCCGCTGTTGGGTGCGCCTACGATGGCCACGGGGATGCCCTGCTTCACCGCGTTGCCGTAGCGGAAGCTGTCGATCAGTTCGCCGCACAGGTCGATGAGCCGCTCGAGCAGCGCCACCAGCTCAATGCGCTGGGCGAACTCCACGTCCTCTTCGCTGAAGTCGAGCTCCAGTTCAATGAGCGCGGCGAAGTCGATCAGCTGTTGACGCAGCTCCTCGATGCGGGCCCCGAAGCCTCCGCGCAATTGCTGCAGGGCAAGCCGGTGCTGGGCCGCGCTCTGGCTGGCGATGAGGTCGGCCACAGCTTCGGCCTGGCTCAGGTCCATCTTGCGGTTGAGGAAGGCCCGCTGGGTGAATTCGCCCGGCAAGGCCAGCCGCGCGCCCGCATCCAACAAGGCCTGCAACGTCCGCTGCTGGATGTAAGGTGATCCGTGGACACCGATCTCCACCACATCCTCACCCGTGTAGCTGCGCGGGCCCTTGTAGCAGGTGATGAGCCCTTCGTCCACTTGTCCGTCCATGTCGATGAGCGGCACGAAGTAGGCCCTTCGCGCGATCGGCTCGATCGGCAGGGAGGGAGCGAGGCGGCCCACCACCTCGTAGGCCTTCGGGCCGGAAAGGCGCAGCAGGGCCACGGCACCGGTGCCTGGAGCGCTGGAGAGTGCGGCGATGGTGTCCTGGTGCATGTCGGGAAGGCCGTAAAGATCCGGATCTTTGTGCCGCCCCCAACACACGCCCCATGCCCAGCGCCGCCAAGAACGCCTACGACCAACTGCCGTACCCCACCGTGATCGTGGTGGGCGGGGGCTTTGCCGGGCTGGAAGTGGTGCAGGGGTTGGCCCATACGCCGTACAAGGTGCTGCTGCTCGACAAGCAGAACCACCACTGTTTCCAGCCGCTGTTGTATCAGGTGGCCACCGCCAGCCTCGGTGCTGATAGCATCGCCCATCCCTTCCGCCGCACCATCGGCCCCATGCCCAACGTGGCCTTCCGCATGGCCGAGGTCACTTCCGTGGACCCTGCACGCAAGGTGGTCTGCACCAACATCGGCGAATTCTCTTACGATATCCTGGTGTTGGCCCTTGGCAGCACCACCAACTTCTTCGGCAACCGCAGCATGGAGCATCAGGCCATGCAGTTGAAGAGCATCAACCAGGCCCTTGATATCCGGAGCGACTTCCTGCAGGAATTCGAGGCGGCCATCGCGTTGAACGACGAGAACGATGTGCGGCGCTGCCTCAACTTCGTCATCGTGGGTGCCGGTCCCACCGGAGTGGAACTGGCTGGTGCACTGGCCGAGATCCGCCGCAATGTGCTGCGCCAGGAGTACCGCGAGATGGACAGCGATCTGATGCGGATCATGCTCATCGACAGCAATGATCGAGTGCTTCAGAACTTCAGCGAACGGTCCAGTGCCAATGCGCTGAAATACCTGCTTGAACTCGGTGTGGATGTGAAGCTGGGCGCCCGTGTCATGGACGGTGATGCCAACGGCATCAAGCTGAATGATGGGTCTGTGGTGGCTACCAACACGGTGATCTGGGCTGCGGGCGTCAAGGGTGTCTCCGTCCAGGGATTGGAGTCCGACCGACATGAGCGCGCCAACCGCTATCTGGTGGATCGCCAGAACGCGTTAAAGAGCCACCCGGATGTCTTCGTCATCGGAGATTGCGCCCTGATGGAAGGCGATGGCGCGTGGGAACGTGGACATCCCCAGGTGGCCACCGTCGCCATTCAACAGGGGCGTCACCTCGTGGCCAATTTGAAGCGCCGCGCCAAGGGCGAAGCGGTGCTTCCCTTCAGCTACCACCACAAAGGCAGCATGGCGGTGATCGGTCGGCGCCGCGCGGTGGTTGACCTCGGTACGCGCAGCTTTGGTGGCACCTTCGCCTGGCTGCTGTGGATGTTCGTTCACGTGATCCAGCTCGTCAGCTTCCGCAACCGCATCATGGTGCTGGTCAATTGGGCCTGGAAGTACCTCAGCTGGAAGAACACCATCCGCCTCATCATCCGGCCTTACGTGCGCAAGACCTCCCTGGCACCCGCTGAGGTGGCGTAAGCCTAGGCGGTGCGCGCCCATGGGTGGCCTACCTTCGCACGCTTTTTCATGGACCGCCGCCTCGTTATCCTCTTCCTTACCATCTTCATCGACCTCATCGGCTTTGGGATCTTCGTGCCGGTGGTGCCGATCTATGCCCGCGAGCTGAACGCCAGCGAGTCCCTCATCGGTGATACGGGCGCCCTGTTCAGCCTGATGATGTTCATCTTCACGCCGTTCTGGGGTACCCTCAGCGACCGCTACGGCAGGCGTCCGGTGATCCTCATTGCAGTGGCCCTTTCCGCCATCAGCTATGTGCTCTTCGCGCAAGCCACCACCATCACCCTGCTCATCATCAGCCGCATGCTCACCGGCGTGGGGTCGGGCAACATCACCGCAGCACAGGCCTACATCACCGACATCACCCCGCCCGACCAACGGGCCAAGTCCCTGGGCTTGATCGGGGCCGCCTT
>JALOLX010000316.1 GCA_025455765.1 Flavobacteriales bacterium
ACGCGTGAAGCTCTCGGCGCTGGTGACCATTGAGTCCGATGGAAGCATCCACCGGGTGGACCTCAACGGCAGCGCCTACCCCGAGTTGGACCGCGAATTCAAGCGGGTGCTGCAACTGAGCAGTTTTTGGGAGCCGGCGGCCAAGGTGAACGGGCAGGTCAATAACGAGGTACCCGCCTTCTGTATCGCCACCGAACAAAGCAAGGTGATCGAGTTCACCGTGGACCCGGATAGCATCTGGACGCAGATCCCGGAAGGATCGCTCACGATCATGCCGAAGGACCCCACGAGCAGCGATGATCTCACCGTGACCTTCCACTGGATCGGTGGCTCCTGCGGGCGCTACGAGGCCTATGCCAAGGTGCAGCCGCGCACCAAGGAAAGCGAGGTGCGCGACGTCTTCCTGTATTTCGGTCAGCTGCAGGGCGAGCTCTGCACGGACATCAAGCCGCAGTCCTTCGGGTTCACCATGAAGTCGCTCCCGCCAGGGAAGTACCGCTTCCGGCAGATGCCGCACCCCAAGCTCAGGAACGGCCCCTGTACGCCGGATCCGTACCGCGTGCGCTATGTGGAGGTGCGGTGAAGCACACTTCGATAGAGCCATCACAGCAGCAGCAATATCAAGCTAAGTCAAGGATGTGTGATGCTCGCACACTTGCCGACCACCCGTATAAGTGGCCAAATGTGGCTTCGGAAAGGCACATTTGGCCACTTATAGACTCATGCAAAGAGTGCATCCGTCGTTACCTCGCTCTCCATCAATTGGCGGCTGTAGGCATTGCCTGCCACACCATGCGTAGTGACCAAGGTGAGGAACACGCTCTTGCGCGTGCGAGTGGCGGAGGTGAACGCAGCGATCTTCGCGCTCAGTTCGGCAGCATAGCCACGATCGATGCGGAACGGCTTGTTGCTGAACTTCATCTCGCACAGGTTGATCACCTGGTCATCGCGATCAATGAGCAGATCCACCTGCGCGCCGCGGTCCTCACCTTTACCCACCCAGCTGCCTTCCACCGAGCGAACACCGCTGATGCCGAGCGCCCCCTTGATCGCATCCACATGCTTGATGCACATGGTCTCGAACGCGAACCCCGACCACGCCCGGTAGGCCGGTAGGGAGATCAGCCGGTGCCAGGTACCGGCCCGGCCTGCTCGTGTGCCTGCCACGTAGCGCAGGTAGAAGAGGGTATACTCATCGGTAAGCCGATAGAGCGGATCCTTCTTGCCATCATAGGGCGCATAGCGCTCAATGAAGCCGGACTGCTCCAGTTCGGTGAGCGTGGCCGTCAGGCGGCCACCGGAGGGGATCTTGGCCTTCGCCGCGACGGCGTTGCGCGTGAGCCCGCGCCGCACGGAGGCCAGGGCGCGCACCACCGCTTCGTGGTTGTCGCTATGCTCGAAGAGCGATGCGAACACGTTATCGAACTCATCGCGGAGGTAGCCGTTGCGAACGAAGCAGAGCCGGTCGATCGTCTGGGCCACGCTCTCGCCGCGTTCCACCATTTCCAGGTAGTGGGGCACACCACCCAACGCCATGTACAATTGCAGGATCTCGTAGCGCGTCCAGCGGATGCGGTTGCGCCGCAACAGTTGTTCGGTCTCGCCCAGGCTGAAGGGCGCAAGCCGGAGGCGCTGCGTAACGCGGTTATGCAAGCCACCACGATCGTTCAGCACCTTGCGGATCATGTACGATGCTGCCGACCCGCAGATCACCACCACCAGGTCGTTACGCTTGCTGACATAGCTGTTCCACCAGTGGCTGAACGCAGCCAGGAAGCGCGACCGGCGGCTGTCCAGCCAGGGGAACTCATCGATAAAGATGACCTTCTTCGCCGCACCGCGCTTGGCCGACCTGCCCTTCCGTTCGGGCGCCACCTTGGTGAGGTACTCGCGCAACTGTGCGAAGGCTTCCATCCAACTGGAGGGCACCGAACGCTTGAAGCCCCGCACCGCCAATGCATCGTGGAAGCCATGCAGCTGGTCCGCGAGCGTGCCCCGGTAGATACCGGACCACTCCAACACCATATGCTCCTTGTACAGACTGCGGATCAGGAAGGTCTTACCGATCCGGCGTCTGCCATACACGGCGATCAGCTCTGCGCGCGGCGAACGCAGGGCACGCTCCAGCTGGGCGCGCTCTTCCTTCCGACCAATGATGGCATCCCGGGTGTTCATTTATAAGTGGCCAAATATATCATCCGGAAGGCACATTTGGCCACTTATAGGATCCTGCCTCAGTCGTACGCCCAGCCGGAGTAGACCTTGCGTACCACATCCGTACTGTCATACATCACGGTGAAGTAGTGCCAGGCGAAGTCCTTGTGCCTTCGGTCACCGTGAGAGATGCCCAACCGGCGATCATGTCCTCCATCGTTGGTGTACACCGCGCCGAACAGGCCCGGCTGATAACGGTTCGGTGATCGCACGAACAGTGGAACTCCGATGACCGCCTCCACTTCCTCGCAGGTCATTCCCACCTCGATCCGGCGCTCCAGTTCGGGCGTGTAGCCAGGAGCATACCAGGTATCGATGTAGGGGTCGAACCAGATGGTTCCTTCGATCGTGGAAACGATGCCCAGCCCCCAACACAGAAATGCGGCCAACCCAACGAGCGCGCTGGCCAATGCGCGCCGCAGCATGAGGATGTGACCACGGTTCATCGGACCCAAGTGGTATAGGTGGCCATGACCTGCCCTAGAAAGAAAGCGATACAAAGCACTACAGTGATCCACGGAAAAACGGTCACCCAGTTGCGCCGATAG
>JALOLX010000317.1 GCA_025455765.1 Flavobacteriales bacterium
CCGTCATCGATAACGCCCGCATCCAGGACGGCGATGTCATTGTGGCCCTCGCTAGCTACGGACAGGCCACCTACGAGACCAGCTACAACGCCGGCATGGGTAGCAATGGACTCACCAGCGCCCGCCACGATGTCTTCGCCAAGGCGGTGGGGGAGAAGTACCCCGAGACCTTCGATCCCGGTACCCCCACTGAACTGGTCTACAGCGGACAGGCCCACCTCACCGATCCCCTCGAAGGCACTCCCCTCGACTTTGGGAAGGCCGTGCTCTCTCCTACACGTACCTATGCGCCGGTGGTGAAGCAGGTGCTTGCTGGCCTGCGCCCCCACATCCACGGCATGGTACACTGCAGCGGTGGCGCACAGACCAAGGTGCTCCATTTCGTGGAAGGCCTGCGCATCATCAAGGACCAGCTGCTGCCCATCCCCCCGCTGTTCGCGGCCATCCAGCGCATGAGCGGTACCGATTGGAAGGAGATGTACAAGGTCTTCAACATGGGCCACCGGCTGGAGTTCTACCTGCCACCCGCCCATGCCGCTGAGGTCATCGCCATCGCCAGCTCCTTCGGCATCGCCGCCCAGGTCATCGGCCGCGTGGAGCGCATGCCCGAGGGCTTGAACAGCGCCAAGGCCAAGGAAGTCGTGCTCACCAGCCCGCACGGAACGTTCACGTATCAGTAAGGCATTCACTTCGCGCCGCCAGCGTGCCGCTCGCCCCCATGTCCGACCTGCTTTCCAAGCTCTCCGCGCTGTACGAGCGCCGCACAGAGATCGGCAAGTCCCTCGCCGACCCCGCCGTCATTGCCGATCAGAAGAAGTTCGTGGAGCTCAACCGCAGCTACCGCGACCTCGAACCCATCGAGCAGGCCTACCTGCGCTTCAAGAAGCTCCACGACGACCTGGCCGGTGCCGAGGAGATGCTGCGCAGCGAGAAAGATTCCGACCTGCTGGAGATGGCCCGCAGCGAGCGCGACGACAGCCGCACGGCCATCGTGGCCATGGAGGAGGAGGTGCGCCTGATGCTGGTGCCCAAGGACCCCAACGACGCGCGCAACTGCACCATGGAGATTCGCGCGGGTACCGGTGGTGACGAAGCCAGCCTCTTCGCCGGCGACCTCTACCGCATGTACACCCGCTACTGCGAAGGCCGCGGCTGGAAGGTGGAAGTGGCCGATGTCAGCGAAGGCAGTGTGGGCGGCTACAAGGAGGTCATCCTCAACATCATCGGCGAAGGGGCGTATGGCACCCTGAAGTTCGAGGCGGGCGTTCACCGTGTACAGCGCGTACCTGCCACCGAAGCGCAGGGCCGCATCCACACCAGCGCAGCCACCGTCAACGTGCTGCCCGAGGCCGAGGAGACCGATGTGGACCTCAAGGAGAGCGATGTGAAGATGGAGACCGCACGCAGCGGTGGCGCCGGTGGCCAGAACGTGAACAAGGTGGAGACCAAGGTGCGCCTGCTCCACATCCCCACCGGCACTGTGGTGATGTGCCAGACCGAGCGCAGCCAGTTGGGCAACCGCATCAAGGCCATGCAGATGCTGCGTACCAAGCTGTACGAAGAACAGGTGCTGAAGCAGGAAGCCGCCATCGCCGCCCAGCGCAAGAGCCAGGTGAGCAGTGGCGATCGCAGCGCCAAGATCCGCACCTACAACTACCCTCAAAGCCGCGTCACCGACCACCGCATCGAGTTCACCGTACACAACCTGCCCCAGGTAATGAACGGCGATGTACAGGAGCTCATCGACGCTCTCCAGCTCGCCGAGCGCACCGAGAAATTGCAGGCCGAAGCAGGGCTTTGAGGATCAGATGATCGGTCGATCAGAGGATCAGATGATCGCCGTGGAAGAAGACATTGCTTTCCTTACTGCGGCCGCTGGTAGACCTCAGATCGGCACCATCCACCTCGGTCCCCACGCACCTTTATCAGCGTCCGCATTCCATTTTCTGATCATCTAATTTTCTGATCTTCTGATCCTCTCATTTTCTGATCCTCTGATCGTCTGATCTTTACCCCCACATGACCCGTACCGAGCTCGTCGCCACCATCCGCCGCAAACGCAGCCTGCTCTGTGTGGGTCTGGATACCGAGGAACACCTCGTGCCCGAGCATTTCCGCGCGGAGAGCCATCCAGTACGCGCCTTCAACGAGGCCATCGTGGAAGTGACCCACGATGTGGCCGTGGCTTACAAGCTCAACCTTGCGTTCTACGAGGCCCTCGGCGACCAGGGCTGGCTCGACCTCGAAGCCACCATCGCCTACATCCGTAGCAAGGGCGATTGCTTCATCATCGCCGATGCCAAGCGCGGTGACATCGGCAACACCGCGCGCAAGTACGCCGAGGCCTTCTATGACAAGCTGGATGTGGACGCGGTGACCCTGGCTCCCTACATGGGCCGCGACAGCATCGCACCGTTCATGGGGCGGCCGGGCAAATGGGGCATCGTGCTCGGCATCACCAGTAATCCCGGCGCCGAGGACTTCCAGTTCATCCCCACGCCCGATGGCCGTCCGCTGCACCAGGTGGTGATGGAGCGCTGCGCCGAATGGGGCACACCCGATGAACTGATGTTCGTGGTGGGTGCCACCCGTCCGGAAGTGCTTGCGCAGGCCCGCCGCAGCGCCCCCCAGCACTTCTTCCTGGTGCCCGGCGTGGGTGCCCAGGGCGGCGACCTTAACGCCGTGCTCGACGCTGGTATGACGGCAGATGGCGGCCTGCTCATCAACAGCAGCCGTGGCATCCTCTACGCCGGGAAAGGC
>JALOLX010000318.1 GCA_025455765.1 Flavobacteriales bacterium
AGCCCCTTCCCTTCGTGAAGTTCCTTTGAGTACCCAGGCGTTTTTTGCGTTCGGCTGTGCGTCTAGCGAAAGCCGCTTAGCAACCCTACCTCCACCGCATGCGCATCCCTCCCCAACGCCTTGGTCCGGTGCCTGAGGTTGGCATGGCGCAGGCTGGGGTGGATGAGTGAAACTACCGTGCAGGGCGGCAGGTCATCCCCGAACTGCACACCCTCAATGCGCGTGGCACTGGCGCGGTCGATGTCACTGAGCCGGGCATTAAGCCAAGGGTTCAGTTGTGGTGCGAGCGGTGCAATGAGGGAGGGCACTTCGCTGCCCAGCACCACCACTGCACGCGGCCGTTGTAAACGCAGCTGATGCAACAAGAACTCCGCGCAGCGTTGCACGAAGCCGGTGTCCTTGCGCCCAGGGAACCGTCCGGTGGTGGCCTCACCTTCGCGTAGGCCCATGAAGAAGTTGGTGAAGAAGCAATCGTGGAGTGGCACTTCGGCCTCCATGAGCAGGCGCTTCAGGTTACGCCAGGTGGGGGCGTTAAGGTCCTCTTTGCCCCGTTCTCGGGAGCGCACATACTCGCTCACCGAATGGAAGTCGTGCCCCAGGATCATGATGCCGCCCACAGGGAAACTCGGCTCACGATCTTCCATCCACAAGCCATGACCACCTGGGAAGAAAGCAGTGCCAGCGATGGGTGTGGGCACGGGCAGCACACCGGTGGGGTAGGGGGCCACGCTTTGCATGGTGCTGCGCAACGCGTGAACGGGTTGAAGGGGCATGTGTGAAAGTTACAGAAGGAAAGCGCTGCTCCGGTGCGATCTTCGCCTTGCTTAGACCCGCGCTGCATGCCCCCAATGAAGTGCCGTACGTGTTTTGCGCCGATCGATGCGGGCGTGTCCATCTGTCCATGGTGCAAGGCCCCGCAGGATGCACGTCGTCACCTAACTCCGCTGAATATCGTTGCCGCCTTGATGCTGGTGGCATTGGTCGGTGGCATCGTCTATTTATTGCCGCTTCTGCGCACAGCCGCCGTGCCGACAAGCGAGGCCACGCTGAACACGTCGTTCCGATCCGTGGGCAATGCGTTCCATGCCGAGGTGGTGGTAGCCAACCGGGGTTCGGAGGCTTTGTTGGTGACCATGGTGCGGGTGGAGGTGCGGGATGAGCAAGATCGTATGATCACCTATATCGGCAACGAAGCTTCGTGGGGTGCGGACTTCGCCGTGGCGCCAGGATCGATCAACTCCCAGCAGGTTTCTTTAGGGCTTGGTCCTGGTGCGCGCATCGACCCTGTAGTAACAGCCATCGTGCAGCACGCGAACGGCAGCACCCAAGTGCTGGTGGATAGCACGACCATGCGCATGTCGAATGGTAAGGCGCCCTAACGCAGCAGCCCCCACTCCACCACCAGAAGGTCCTCCACGCTGCACCCGCAGCCCAGCACCGCTTCCAGCCACTTCAGCTGCGTACCGCGCATCCGGTCCTTCTTCTACTCCACCTGATCGGCCCACGCGCGCAACCCCCGATCTTCACCCCATGCAACGCTACACCGCTTCGCGCCTCACGGCAGGCAACCGCCTCTTTCCGGCCCAGCTGCACATCGACGATATGGGTGTGACCCTGAAGAAGCCCAGCTTATTCAGTGGGCAGGAGACCACGGTTCCTTATTCGCGCATCGCCTCGGTGAACATCGAGTGCCCGGTGGTGGGCTATTCCACCATCCACATCCAGACCACGGGCGAGGGCATGATCACGGTACACGGCTTCCTGCGGCGTGAGGTGGAGGAGATGAAGCGCAGCATCCTCGGTAGCATCAAGACCGTGGGCGGCTGAGGACCCTGAGGCTCTCGAAGGGCCGAAGCCTCGGTGCTCGAAGGTCCTTGCCCCGCCTACCCACTAGTGGGTATTTGGCACTCACGGTGCCCGGCGATGCACTACTTTGGTGGTATGGTCGTTCGGCCATCCTGTTCGTTCACCCCAAACACCTTGCGCCATGCGTATCACCCTTCTTCCCGCATTGTTCCTGGTGGCGACCACGCCGGTGCTGGCCCAGCCGGGCCCCTTCCTGCCCGCGGATCTGCAGTACGCGCTGCACGTGTGCGGCGACACGGCCTTCGCTTTGGGCCAGTCCGGACCGGGAGAGGTCGCGGACCTGGCTGTTGACAACCGAGGGTGCTTGGTCAACCTTGAGCAGAACGGGATGTGGATGCATGTGCAGGTGGCCACAGCCGGTCAACTGGCCTTTGTGCTCACACCGGAGTTGAGCACGGATATCGACTTCGCGGTGTGGGGGCCCTTCACTGGTCCGGCAACTGCATTGGATGCGGCGCCCGTGCGCTGCAGCTTTGCTGCCGGGCCGCTGGCCACCGGAATGAACTACACGGCCGTGGACCTGAGCGAATCCACCGGGGGTGATCGTTGGGTGCGGTACTTGGACGTGCTGCCCGGAGAGTGGTACACGCTCCATGTCATGCAGTTCTCCTCCTTGGACCTGAACTTCACCCTCACCTGGCAACTACAGGGCGGCGCGTCGTTGGCCTGCCTGGAGGTTCCAGCGGTGGACTTCGCAGGGCCTGAGGCACCGGTGTTGCCGGGTGCGCTCGTGGATTTCATGGACGCCAGCATGAACCATCCCTATGCATGGGCCTGGGAATTCCCTGGCGGGGAGCCAGCCACCAGCATGGAGCAGGATCCGCAGGGCATCGTGTACACCGAGCCGGGCTGTCACGACGTGCAGTTGACGGTGTACAATGCTGCGGGCAGTGCCGGCCCGACGGCCTTCATGCTGCGGCAGGAAGCGGGGCTGCTGCGGGTGCTGCCCGCGGACCTCGCCACACGGGCCGATGTGCGGGTGCTGGACCTGCGCGGCCGTGTGCTGGCCACTACGACAGGCAGTGGCGTACAGGTGGTGCCGCTCGGGCGCTTGAGCGCTGGCGTGTACACGGTGGAGGTGGTCCAGGGCACGGCGCGCACCACGCAGAAGATCGTGCGGGAGCCCTGAGCGGATGCCTCAGGGCACCAACTCCACCACCACCTCATTGCGCCGTCCGGTGAGGCGGTAGGGTGGGTCGTAGCCCATGAAGCTCCACTGGCCGGTATGGGCGAGGCCAGCGCGGTCCAACGCGGCGAAGAGCAGGTCGCGGTGCTCGGCGATGCGTTCGTCGTTGGCGAAGCCGCTGAAGGTGATGGCGGCGAGGGTGCGTTCCTGCTCGGTGGTGAAGCGCACGGAAGCGTCGTTGGGCGCGGGCAGGTCCTTGGGATCATGTTCCGCGGGGATCATGAACTTCATGGTCACGGTGCTGTCCATCTCCATCTCCACCGGCGTGGTCATGGCGATCTTCTGGCTCGTGGCGTTGCCGCCGAAGATGTAGCCCGCGAGGGTGCGGAAGCCTTGGCCGCTGCTGTTGCGGTAGCTGTCGGCGGGCATGGTCACATAGATGAAGTTG
>JALOLX010000025.1 GCA_025455765.1 Flavobacteriales bacterium
GCCCGTGTGGAATGGCAGGCGGCGGAGAACATGGCCGCGCGCTACCTGCAGCCCCTGTTCAAGGCGCGGCCCACCAAGGTGCTCACCCAAGGCTTCATCGGCCGCACCTCGGATGGTCAGACCACCACGTTGGGTCGTGAAGGCTCGGACTTCTCCGCGGCCATCTTCGCATACTTGCTGGATGCAGAGAGCGTCACCATCTGGAAGGATGTGCCGGGCATGTTCAACGCGGATCCCAAGCGCTTTCCCGACACCAAATTGCTCAGCCACATCAGCTACCGGGAGGCCATCGAGCTGAGCTACTTCGGTGCCAGCGTTATCCATCCACGCACGCTACAACCCCTGCAGCAGAAGCACATCCCGCTGTACGTGCGCTCCTTCATCGATCTTGCCGCACCCGGCAGCACCATCGACGATCGCAGTGACAACGACTCGTTGATCCCCTCGTTCATCGTGAAGCCCGGCCAATTGCTGCTCAGCATCACCCCGCGCGACCTCAGCTTCATCGTGGAGGAGAACCTCAGCGGCATCTTCTGGTTGTTCGCACAGCACAATGTCCGCATAGACCTGATGCAGAACAGCGCCTTGGCCTTCAGTGTCGTGGTGGATGATGTTCCGCGCAGCCACCAGTTGATCGAGGCCTTGCGAAAGGGTTATGAGGTGCGGTACAACTCAAATTGCGAGCTGGTCACCGTACGCCATTACGATGAAGCGACCCTCGCAATGCTCACCGCAGGACGAGAGGTATTGCTGGAGCAGCGCAGCCGCGTGACTGCGCGCTTCGTGCTGAAGTAGTCCGGAGGGGTGTGATCAACGTCCTTCCAGCGCGGCGATCACGCGGTCGGGGTAGTCGCTGATGATGCCGTCCACACCGAGCTTCACCATCTGTTGGATGTCCGCAGGTTCGTTCACGGTCCACACCACGAGCTCGATATCCATGCTGCGTAACGCCGTCAGGAGGTCATCGTTGGCCAGCTTGAAGTAAGGGCTGTAGATGGCGGGCTTGAAGGAGAGCCGGGCCAGGTTGGTCCGCAGGTCGTCGGTGTTCTCCACCAAGAGCGCGAGCGTGAGGTCCGGGCGCTCTGCATGTACGGCTTCCAGAATGGCGGGATCGAAGGACTGCACGATGCAGCGTTCGCTGATGCCGAGCGAATCAATGGTGGCGATCACCTGGCTGGCATAGGGTGCAGGCTGCGGTTGGTAGATGCCATACCAGGCGGGATCGCTCTTGATCTCGATGTTGTAGGAGGGGTTGGGTACACCGGTGAGCAACGCGTGTTCATCCACGGCCTCCACCACGGCGCGCAGGGTGGGCTTCACACTGCGCCGGGTGTCCTGCTCGGGGAAGCGCTCCTGTTCCAGACTTCCACAATCGCAGCGCTGGATCTCGTCCACGCGCATGCGGTGCAGGTTGAAGGACCGACCTTGTTCCTCGGTCAGCTCCTCACCCTCCGGTCCCAGGCAGATCGCGGCGTTCAACCATGGTTCATGGGAGACGATCACCTGGCCATCACCGCTCAGCACCACATCCAGTTCGAGGTGATCGCAGCCCATTTCTGCCGCCTTCTTGAAGCCATCGATGGTGTTCTCCGGAAGGAGACCGCGACAACCGCGATGGCCATGCACTTCGGGCTGCGTGTTGCGCAGTTCGGGGGAGCAGGCGGAGAGCAGGGCCATGGTCAGGAGCGCGGGAAGAAGTGGTTGCGTCATGGAAAGGCGGCAAGGATCTTATCGGCGAGCACCTGGGCCATCTTCACCTTGCCTTCGTGGGTGACCCCTGCGATGTGCGGCGTGAGGATGACGCGATCATGTGCGAAGAGACGCCGTTGGGAGGCTGGATCGATGGTGGGGTCGAGGGAGGAGAGGTCCGCACGTTCGTATTCCAGCACGTCCAAGGCGGCGGCAGTAACGGTGCCGGCGTCAAGGGCATCCAATAGGGCTGCCGTGTGTACTACGCCGCCCCGGGAAGAGTTGAGGAACCACACTGGTCGTGTGAGCCGACCGAAGAATCGGGCATCGGCATAGTGGCGCGTCTCCGGGGTGAGGGGCAGATGCAGACTGATGACATCGCACTCCGCTTGGAGACGTTCAAGATCCACAGCTTCCACGGTGGCGGGCATATCCGTGCGGTACAGGTCGTGGGCCAGGATGCGCACACCGAAGCCGGCCAACTTCTCCGCGAAGGCGCTGCCCATCTGGCCAAAGCCGATGATGCCCACCGTACGGCCGAACAGATCCGTGCCTCGATTGCCTTCGCGCTCCCACAGCCCTGCATGCACCTGTGCGTTGGCCCGGTGGCTGTGCTTCAACAGCGCGAGCAGATGACCTACACACCATTCTCCGACCCCGTCGCGGTTGCCTTCGGGGCTGTTCAATACGCGCACGCCGGCTGCCTGGCAGTAGGCCCGGTCGATGCTTTCCAGCCCTGAACCTACGCGGGCCACGAAGCACAACGACACGGCATGTCGTAGTAGATCGCCCGGTAATTCACGGCTCCGGACCACGATGCCTTCCACATCCACCAGCGCTCCGGCGAGGGCGATATCATCAAGGTGATGCAGGGCGGTGACACGATGGCCTGCCGCTACCAGGCGCTCCGCCAGCAGGGGATGCACGGTATCGACCAGGGCGATGTGCATGCTCATGGGAAGAGGCCGTACATCAGGTGTCCCAGCGTGAAGTAGATCAGCAGGCCCACGATGTCGTTGAGCGTGGTGACGAAGGGTCCGGTGGCGAGCGCCGGATCCACCTTGGCGCGGTCGAGCAGCAGTGGGGTGACCGTGCCGAACATTGCCGCCGTGACGATCACGCTGAACAGGGCGATGCTGACGGTGAGGGTGAGCGCCTGCGATTGGTCAAGGGCCAGATTGACCCCGAAGATGAGCAGGCCGCACACCAGCGCGGTGAAGAGCGCCACACGGAGTTCCTTCCACAGCCGGCCCGCCAGGTTCACCCCGTCGAGCGTGCCTGCGGCCAGGCCCTGCACCACGATGGCACTGGATTGCACACCGACATTGCCTGCTGTTGCAGCGATCAGCGGCATGAAGAAGGCCATGGCGGGCTCGATGCGCAACTGACCCTCGTACTGTGCGATGATGCGCGAACTGAGAATGCCGCCGGCCAGCCCGATGAGGAGCCAGGGCAGTCGTGCGCGCACCTGCACCAACGGCGTATCGGTGGCATCCACGTCCTCGCTGATACCGCTGGCCAGCTGGTAGTCCTCGGTGGCCTCGTCGCTCATCACGTCCATCACGTCATCGAAGGTGATGCGCCCCACCAGTCGTTCCTCCTTGTCCACCACGGGCAGCACCACCACGTCGTACTTCTTCATCAGGTTCACCACCTCCTCGGCATCGGTATCCACCTGCACGCTGACCACCTCTGTTTCGCAGATATGCTTGATCAGTGTGCGGGTGCTTTCGGCGGAGAACAGGAGCTCCTTCAACGGCAGGATCCCCACGAGGTGGTCGTCCTTGTCCACCACGTACACCGTGTAGACGTGGTCCACCTCACGGGCCTGCTGACGCATTTCCACGATGGCACGGGCCACCGAAGCATCGGCGCGCACGCTCACCAGTTCCTTCGCCATGAGCGCACCTGCCGTGCCTTCCTCATAGGTGAGGAGTTCCTGGAGGTCCTCGCGCTGCTCCTGGTCATCGAGCAGGGCGATCACCTCGCGCTGCTTCTCTTCGGAGAGCTCCGACATCACGTCGGCCGCATCGTCCGAGTCGATGTGCTCCAGTACGTCCTCGGCGATCTCGCGGCTTGTCAGCGAGCCGAGCAGCTCTTCGCGGGTGTCCTCGGCCAGCTCCAGCAGCACTTCGGCGGCTTCCTCCGGTTCGAGCAGACGGTACACGTAGACCGCCTCATCGAGCTGGAGGCGATCGATGATGGTGCCGATATCGGCCGGGTGCAATTCGCTCAGTAACGCCTGTACGGCGCTGTCACGGCCTTCCGCCACATCGTGACGGATGCTGTCCAGGATCGGCTTGGTGAGCTCGAAGGACATGATCGCTCGTGCATGGATGACCCCCTGTGGGAACGGCGGCAAAGGTACGCAACACAGGCCGCGCGGAGACCCAACGGACCGGCTCAGATCGCGGCGATGGCCGTGGTCAGCGCAATGAAGTCGGCCACGCTGAGCTGTTCGGCCCGCTTACCTGCGAATTCCGGCGGCAGCGGTGCGCGCAGTTCGGGTAATGGCTTCAGCGCGTTGCTCAAGGTCTTGCGGCGCTGGTTGAAGGCGGTCTTCACCACCCGGAACAACAGGGCTTCGTCGCAGGGCAGGGTGGCGGTGGCGTTGCGGCGCAGGCGGATCACCGAGCTCCGCACCTTGGGCGGCGGAATGAAGCTGCCCGGTTCCACATGGAAGAGCAGATCCACATCGTAGAAGGCCTGGGTGAGGACACTGGTGATCCCATAGGTCTTGCTGCCATGCGGGGCGCGGATGCGGTCGGCCACTTCCTTCTGGAACATGCCCACCACCTCGGTGCACCGGTCGCGATGCTCCAGCACCTTGAAGACGATCTGTGTGCTGATGTTGTACGGGAAGTTGCCGATGACCGCGAAAGGCCCGGTGGTAACGGCGTTGGGATCCATGCGCAGGAAGTCCTCGCTGCGCACATCCAGCTGCGGGTAATGCGCGTTCAGGTAGGCTACGGATTCCGCATCCACCTCGTAGCAGGTGATGGGCCAGCGTTGCAACGCCAGCAAATGTGTGGTGAGCGCACCGGTACCGGGTCCGATCTCCAGCACATGTGCATAGGCCCCATGACCGGTCAAGCCTTCCGCGATGCGTTGGGCAATGGCCTCCTCCTTCAGGAAGTGCTGGCCGAGGTGCTTCTTGGGTCGAACGTTGCTCATCGCGGATGGATCACCTCGAGCAGCGTGCGGAAGGCCACGAAGCGACCACCGAAGCGGGCGTGCGCATCGGCCTGCAGGCGGGGGGCATGCTCGTCGCGGTAGCGCTCGTAGTGCGCCATGTCGGGCGCGGTGTATTGCACGGCGTAGGTCATTCCTCCCTCATCGGCCGCCAATACCTTGTGCAGTCGGCTCTCCACGAACTGTCCGGTGGCCATCACATCGGGGATGTGTACCTCCTTCATCCACGCAAGCCATTCCTCGTGGGCATCGAGGTCGATGTTGACAGTGACATTGTAGATGATCATGGCTTGGGTGCGTCAGGGCGAAGTTCTTCCGGCAGGTCCGATCCATCGCCGCGCAGCGCCCGGTAGCGGGTGCGTGCTTCTGGAACGAAGATGCTGCCCGTGTGCTCGAACAATAACTTCTCGTACCACGACATGGCTTTCGGCGGGTCCTTCAGTTCGATCTCGTACAACTTGCCCAGCTCAAGCAGGGCGTTGTCCACCAGGATGTCCAGCGGATACTGATCCACGAGCCGTTCGAGGTAGGAGGCGGCCTCCACCGGGGCCTTGCGCACACGGGCGATGCGGTACCGCTCGAAGAGCACATCGTCCCCCAGGCTGTGCATGGGGAACGCCTTGTCCAAGCTGTCGAGCACCACGAGGGCATCGGTGTAACGATGCTGGATTCGCAACAGCTCGGCCTCGGCAAAGAGGCTCAGCGGCGTGGCATTGCTGTCGAGTCCGAGGTTGTCGCTGATGCGCAGGCTCAATTCCATGGCATCGTTGGCGATGAGCTTGCTGGTGCTGGACTTCAACACATCGAGCTGTGCCTGTGCCCACAGGAAATCACCGGTGAAGAACGAGACCTTGGCGTTGCGCAGGCGCGCTTCGTGGCCGAGCATATCGTACTTCTGGTCGAGGTCCACTTGGGAGTAGAGCAGCGACGCTTCCCAGATGTCGCCGTGAATGAGCTGCACATCTCCCAGATCGAGCTTCAGCTGGGCGCGGTAGCGGGCGTCCAGCATGGGTAGTTGAATGGCTTCCTCGAGCAAGGCGATGGCGCCCGGTCCATCATTGAGGTAGTAGCCCTTCAGATGCGCCCGATCGCGGAGCAGGTCAAGCGTTCCCTTGGGGTTGTTCAGTTCGGTGATCGTGGCAGCCATGCGCTGGTCCAACGCGATGAGCTCTTCCCGTGGGGGCTCGGCCTGTTCGGTCAACTGGTGGTAGCGTGCGCGAATGGCGCCAGTGCGTGCGGTGAAGTAGTTGGCATCGTTGCGCCCCAGGGCGATCACGTGGTCGTAGCACTTGAAGGCAGTGCCGTGGTCACCGTTGGCTTCAGCGATACCGGCCAGTTCGATCAGCCGCTGCCCTCCTTCGTCCAACCGCTTGTCCAAGGCTTTGCTCTGGATGAAGGCCGCGTTGAGGTCCTTCTGTTGGATGTACATCCAGATGAGCAGCTCGGGGAAGATGGTGCGCTGTGGGTCGCGCTGGATGCGGCGCAGGAGCTCGGTCCGAAGCACATCGCTGCGCTGGTCCTGTTGTTCGAAGTCCACGTAGCGCGACAGTGCGTTCTGCACGGAGCTGAGGTAGGCTTCGTTGGCGGTGAGCAGGTCCATATAGGCGCTCATCATGGCCGGGATGTCGCCGCGTTGGGCATGCACACCGGCGATCTCGTAGAAGTAGTTGATCCCTTCGGTGGCGCTGCGTTGTCCGCGGGTGTATGCCTCCAAGGCCAGGTCGGGCTTGTTGGCCTCCAGGAAGGCGCCGGCCGTGGTCCTTACGCTGTTCTGGTCGGTGCCCATCGCTTTGAGCGCCTTGTCGTACTCCTTCTGCGCCCGTTCGGCATCACCGCCAGCTTCCAGCACACGTCCCAGGTCGATCTGGAACCGGGGCTCTCCCGTACGCCGACGCAGCTGGTCCTTCACCAGTTTTTCGGCGCTTTCCAGATCGTTCAGCCCCATGTAGCACTTGAGCAGTTGACCGTAGTAATGGTCGTTGGGCTGCTTGCGGTGCAGCTTGTCGTAGTACAGGATGGCGCGCTCCAGGTCGCCCTGCTGGAAGTACTGTGCGGCGAGCTGTTCATCGGTGCCCGGCTGCGCGAAGGCCGTCGGAACGCAGGAGCCGATCAACAGGAGCAGAAGGAGGAAGTGCTTCATGGTCACTGGTCTGCCTGTGCGAGAACGCGGTCCAGGCTGTCGCATTGTTCCCACAATTGCTGTGCCCTTCGGTAATTGTCGATGGTGGCGAGCACTTGTTCGTGGTCGAAGGCTTGTGCCCGTCGTTCGAGGTCGATGATGCCTGCTGCCTTGTTGCTGCCTATGCGCACCTGCTGAAGATCCTCCCGCAGCACCTGCAGCCGTTCGTCGCGCGCGGCGATGCGTTGGAGGAGGTCCGCCTGATCGCTGCCCATGCGCGCCGCGTCACGCAGGCCGAGGTAAAGTGGTGCCAGCAACTGCGCCTCGGAAGGTTGCAGCGTGTCGGAGAAGCGCTGCCGGATGGCGGGTCCCTTCGCGTGCAGCATGGAGTCCAGCCGCAGGTAGCGGGATGCATCCAGTTCGCGCAGGGTGAGCAGGGCGGCCTGATTGGCGACGATGAGGCTGTCCACAGCGGCGAGCTGACCGGGCGACGCTGGCTGCTTGCAGGCGGGGCAGAGCAGCAGGCCGGCCAGCCACAGGGCGACCGTGGGCAGCGGGTGGTTCATCGGCGGATCATGTCCATGCCCATGTAGGGCTGCAGGGCCTTGGGAATGCGAATGCCCTCCGGGGTCTGGTTGTTCTCCAGCAGGGCCGCCACGATCCGGGCCAGCGCCAGGGCACTACCGTTCAAGGTGTGCGCAAGCCGGGGCTTCTTGTCCTCGCCGCGGTAACGCAGCTTCAGGCGGTTGCTCTGGAAGGTCTCGAAGTTGCTGATGCTGCTCACTTCGAGCCAGCGTTGCTGCGCTGCGCTGTACACCTCCATGTCGTAGGTCATGGCGCTCGCGAAGCCCATGTCACCGCCGCACAGCAACAGCTGTCGGTAAGGCAGCTCCAGGTCGCGCAGCAGGCCTTTCACGTGCTCCACCATGTCCTCCAGCGCGGCGTAGCTGTTCTCGGGCAGTTCCACCCGCACGATCTCCACCTTGTCGAACTGGTGTACACGGTTGAGGCCGCGCACATGAGCGCCGTAGCTCCCGGCCTCGCGGCGGAAGCAGGGGGTGTAGCCCACCAGCTTCACGGGTAGCTTGTCCGTGTCCACGATCTCGTCGCGGTAGAGGTTGGTGATGGGCACTTCCGCCGTGGGAATGAGGTAGAGATCATCCACGGTGGCGTGGTACATCTGTCCTTCCTTGTCGGGCAGCTGTCCGGTGGCGAAGGCGCTCGCAGCGTTCACCATATGAGGCGGAATGATCTCGCGGTAACCGGCTGCCGTGGCCCGGTCGAGGAAGAAGGTGATCAGGGCGCGCTGGAGCTTGGCACCCGGTCCACTGTACACCGGGAAGCCCGCACCCGTGACCTTCACGCCGAGGTCCATGTGCAGGAAGCCGTATTCCTCGCCCAGTTCCCAGTGCGGCTTGGCGTCGGGACCCAATTGGGGAATGGTGCCTTCCTGCACCACCACGGTGTTCTCCTCAGGAGTGCGTCCCACGGGCACCTTGGCGTTGGGTGCGTTCGGAATGGTGCAGAGGTGATCGTGGAGCTGTCCCTCGAGCTGTTCGAGGCGCTCGCGCAGGGTCTGGGAGCTGGCCTTGAGCGCGGTGGTGCGCGACTTTGAGGTTTCGGCTTCTTCCTTCCGCCCAGCTTTCATCAGTTCACCGATGGTGCGGCTTAGCCCGTTGAGTTCAGCGAGCTGGGCATCCAGTTCGGTCTGGGTGGTACGACGTTGCTCGTCCAGATCGAGGGCACGGTCCAACAAGGTCGTGGCGTCGATGTTGCGTTTGTTGAGGCGTTGTTCGGCCTCTGCACGGTGGGCTCTCAGGAAGGGCAGCTCGAGCATGTGGAAAGGAAGTGATCGGAGGGGTAAAGGTAGGGGGGAAGGAACGAGAAAGCCCCCGATGGACGGGGGCTTCCGATGACGAAGAGGGGAGGTGCTCAGTTCTCAGCGGGAAGCACGCTCACATAGCTGCGTTCGCCGCGCTTCTTTTCGAACTTCACCACGCCGTTGGCCAGCGCGAAGAGGGTATGGTCCACGCCGATGCCCACGTTCTTACCGGGGTGGTGGCGGGTTCCGCGCTGCCGCACGATGATGTTGCCGGCCACGGCGGTCTGTCCGCCGAAGAGCTTGATACCGAGTCGCTTCGAGTGCGATTCGCGGCCGTTCTGGGTACTGCCTTCACCTTTCTTGTGTGCCATGGCTTTGGGGGTCTTGGGGGATGCTGGGGAGGTTCACTCCCTGCGGAGCCGTGCTATTACTTATCGTCCTTTTTGGGAGCGGCCTTCTTTGCGGCTGCTTTTTTGGGGGCTGCTTTCTTGGCGGGGGCGGCCTTTTTTGCAGCGGCTTTCTTCGGGGCGGCCTCTTTGGTGGCGGCGCTCTTCTTCACTTTGGGCTCAGCGG
The DNA here is from genome assembly GCA_025455765.1 of Flavobacteriales bacterium. Taxonomy (GTDB): domain Bacteria; phylum Bacteroidota; class Bacteroidia; order Flavobacteriales_F; family PHOS-HE28; genus PHOS-HE28. The sequence goes on from JALOLX010000025.1 coordinate 9,396, forward strand.
CCTTCACTTCCTTCTTGGCGGGAGCCGTGCTCTTGCTGGCATCGAACTTCTCGCCTTTGCCCAGGATGGCTTCCACCCACAGCTCGGTGAGGTACTGGCGGTGGCCGTTCATCTTCTGGTAGCCCTTGCGGCGCTTCTTTTTGAAGACGAGGACCTTGTCGCCCTTGCCATGGCTGAGGACCTTCACCGCGATGCGGGCGCCTTCCACCTTGGGGGTGCCGACGTTCACGGTCTTGCCGTCGCTGATCAGCAGCACATTGTCAAGCTCCACGTGCTTGCCTTCCTCGGCTTCGAGGCGGTGCACTTTCAGCTTCTGGGCCTGCTTCACTTTGAACTGCTGGCCGGCGATGTCAACGATGGCGTACATGGTCTCTCCAGGAAATGGGCTGCAAATGTAATGGATCTGTGGGAACTGACAAACCCGTGTCCAAAACATGGCCAAGCAGGCGGTGCTGAACTGGGAAAGCGTTCTGGTGCTGGTGTTATTGGTCTGCTCTTCAGGTGGTTATGTAAAAAGGGCGAGTGGCGAGGTGGCATTCTCTCGCTACTCGCCCGATCGCTTCTCCCCTTACAGCTTGAAGGCCTTCTTCACCGCGCTCACGGCGTTCAGCTCTTCCCAAGGGAACAGCTTCACCTTCACCGAAGCCTTTTGTCCTGCATTACTGAAGGTCTTGGTCACCTCCCGGCATTCGCGGCCCATGTGTCCGTAGGCGGCCGTTTCGCTGTAGATGGGCGTGCGGAGCTTGAAGCGCTGTTCGATGAAGTAGGGGCGCATGTCGAACTCCTTCATGCCGCCCACCACCTTGGCGATCTGGCCGTCGCTGAGCTTCACCTTGCTGGTACCGTAGGTGTTCACATAAAAGCCCACGGGCTTGGCCACACCGATGGCGTAGGCCACCTGCACCAGGCACTCGTCGCACACGCCGGCCGCCACCAAGTGCTTGGCCACGTGGCGCGCCGCATAGGCCGCACTGCGTGCGCGCCCTTGCCGCCGTAAGTGTCCACGATGATCTTGCGGCCCGTGAGACCGGTGTCGCCATGGGGACCGCCGATCACGAACTTGCCGGTGGGGTTGATGTGGTAGGCGATGTCCTTGCCGAAGAGGGCCTGCACCCGCTTGGGGAGCTGCTTCATCACTCGGGGAATGAGGATCTCGATCACATCCTTCTTGATGCGGGCCAGCATCTTCGCCTCCTTGTCGAAGTCGTCGTGCTGGGTGCTCACCACGATGGCGTCGATGCGCTTGGGCGTGTGGTCGTCGTTGTACTCGATGGTCACCTGGCTCTTGGCATCGGGGCGCAGGTAGGGCATCTTGCTGTTCTTCTCGCGGCGGATGGCGGCCAGCTCACGCAGGAGCATGTGGCTGATCTCCAAGGCCAGTGGCATCAGGTTGTCCGTGTCGCGGCAGGCATAGCCGAACATCATGCCCTGGTCGCCAGCGCCTTGTTCTTCAGGCTTCTTGCGCTCCACGCCCTGGTTGATGTCGGGGCTTTGTTCGTGGATGGCGCTGAGCACGCCGCAGCTGTGCGCCTCGAACATGTATTCGCTCTTGGTGTAGCCGATCTTCTCGATCACGTCGCGGGCGATCTGCTGCACATCGAGGTAGGCCTTGCTTTTCACCTCGCCGGCCAGCACCACCTGCCCGGTGGTCACCAGCGTTTCGCAGGCCACCTTACTACTGGGGTCGAAGGCGAGGAAGTGGTCGATAAGGGCATCACTGATCTGGTCGGCGACCTTGTCGGGGTGGCCTTCGCTGACGGACTCGGAGGTGAAGAGATAGGGCATGGGGTGCGTATTGGCAGGGTGCAAAGGAAATCTTTCCCGGGCAAGTTGGCGCGTCCCGCTTCTGGACGTGCTCAGCGGCCGGTGAGTTCCTTGAACACGTCCTCCAACCCGCGTTCGCTGCGCTGCATGCCCAGCACTTGCA
>JALOLX010000319.1 GCA_025455765.1 Flavobacteriales bacterium
CCCCATGGGCAAGAACAAGATCGCCCGGTTCGCTGAGAACCTCACCTTCGCGCATGTGGTGCAGCCGTCCTTCACACAACTGGTGAACGAGGGCCTCCCGTATCGCGGTCGTTGGAACGAACTGCTCTTCAAGCGTGAAGCCCCGCTGGTGCTGGAACTGGGCTGCGGTGGCGGCGAATATACCGTTGGCCTGGCGCGCATGCATCCGGAACGCAACTACCTGGGCGTGGACATCAAGGGCGCGCGGTTGTGGCGGGGTGCGCGCACGGCGAAGGAGGAAGGGCTTACCAACGTGGGCTTCCTGCGCACCCATGTGGACCACCTGCTGAAGTGCTTCGGTCCGCAGGAGGTGGACGAGATCTGGCTCACCTTCAGCGATCCGCAATTGGGCAAGCCCCGCAAGCGCCTCACCAGTCCGCTGTTCCTGGCGCGTTACAAGGAGGTGTTGAAGACAGGTGGCGTGATCCATTTGAAGACCGATAGCCCCGACCTGTACGAGTACACGCTGGAAATGATCGCGGAGCACAAGCTGCCGGTGTACGAGCGGAGCGCGAACGTTTATGAGGACCTGGTGAAGCGTGTGTCACCTGAAGAACAGGCCGTGCTCAACATCCGCACGTACTACGAACAGATGTGGCTGGAGGAAGGGAGGACGATCCATTATGTGCGGTTCGGGATGACAGACCGACCTTGATCGTGGCACCTGCAGCGTTGACCCATGCCCAAACGCACCGTCATCAAGGTCGCCGTTCAGGAGCCGGCCCTTCCGGGAGGCCGACGTGACTTCTTCGCCGATGTGATGGCCGTGGTGCGCTTGATCCCGCGAGGCCGGGTGACCAGTTATGGTGCCATTGCGAAGTACCTCGGTGCCGCGCGCAGCAGCCGCATGGTGGGCTACTGCATGAACAACAGCCATCGCATGCGTCCGGCGGTGCCTGCACATCGGGTGGTGAACCGCATCGGTCTGCTCACGGGGAAGCACCACTTCGCCACGCCCACGCGCATGCAGGAGCTGCTGGCGAAGGAAGGCGTGTTGGTGAAGGACGATCAGGTGGTGGACTTTGCCCGGCGCTTCTGGGATCCGGCGGTGGAACTGGAGGTGTGAGCCTATTCAGGCAACGTGTTCAGTACGTGGCTGAGCTCATCGCGCGACCGGGGGAGAACACGCTCAATGGTCAGCCAGAGGGCCACCTTGTCGATACCGAGATAGTCGTGTACGAGTTTATCCCGCATACCGGCGATCTTCTTCCATGGGATATCCGGATGCTGTGACCGTACCTCTTCGCTGAGCCGCTTTACGGCTTCACCCATCACGAGAAAATTACGGATGCATGCGTCCTGGACCAGCCTGCTATTGAGGAAAGCGTCCATGTCCATCCCATCGGTATACGATAGGACCATATCGATGGCCTCGATGATGTGTTGAAGGAGGACCCGGTCGCTCTGCTGTTCGGTCATGCCGCGCGGTCGATGCGGACCACATCTTTTTCAACGAAGGCTCGCAGTTTGGCATCCAGCGCACGCGTGGTGACCAGATCCACCTTCAACCCGAGCGTTTCGGAAAGCTCCTCTTCAATGCCGATCAGTTCGAGCAGGTCAACCTCAGCGCCCAATTCGACCAACAGATCCAGATCGCTGTCCACTCTTTGCTCACCGCGTGCCCGCGAGCCGAACACCCCGACGAACGTGGGCCGGTAGCGCTGCAGCTTGGACATGATGGCCTGTTGCTGAACCGTACTGATCATTGGTTCAAAGATAGTACGCCGAGCGGCCCTGCCACTTGTACCAGTTGAGATCCCAAACGAACCCCGGCCATCCCTAGGCGTTACCTTCGCACCCCGTTATGAGCATCAGCAAGGAAGCCATTCTTTCCGCCCTTTCCCGCATCATCGAACCCGACCTCAAGAAGGACATCGTGGCGCTCGATCTGGTGCGCGACATCCAGGTCTCTGGCAACACGGTGAGCGTACAGGTGGAGGTGAGCAACCCCGCCATGCACAGCCGCAAGCGCATGGAGGAGGCCGTCGTGTTCAACCTGAAGCAGGTGCTTGGGCAGGATGTCTCGGTAGTGGCGAACGTCACGCCCTTGAGCGGTGAACGTGGCAACCTGCGCAAGGTGCTGCCCGGTGTGAAGCACATCGTGGCCATTGCCAGCGGTAAAGGCGGTGTGGGCAAGAGCACCATCACCTCCAACCTCGCTGCAGGCCTGGCCGCACGCGGTCTGAAGGTGGGGTTGGTGGATGCCGACATCTACGGACCCAGCATGCCCTTGATGTTCGATGTGCTGCACGAGAAGCCGGGCACTGTGGAGAAGAACGGAAAGCACTGGATCGTGCCGGTGGAGAGCTACGGCGTGAAGCTGCTCAGCATCGGCTTCTTCGCGCAGACCGATCAGGCCATCGCCTGGCGCGGTCCCATGGCCACCAAGGCCCTGGAACAGATGATCAAGGATGTGGATTGGGGCGAGCTGGACGTGATGCTCGTGGACCTTCCGCCAGGTACGGGCGACATCCATCTTTCCTTGGTACAGGCCGTGCCGCTCACGGGCGCCATCGTGGTCAGCACTCCGCAGTCGGTGGCCCTCATCGACGCCCGCAAAGGCGTGGGCCTGTTCCGTCTGCCCAGCGTGAACGTTCCGGTGCTGGGTATCGTGGAGAACATGGCGTGGTTCACCCCGGTGGAGCTTCCGGACAATAAGTACTTCATCTTCGGCAAAGGCGGCGCCCGGGCGCTGGCC
>JALOLX010000026.1 GCA_025455765.1 Flavobacteriales bacterium
ACCGTGCCCAGGATGTATTGTAAAGGCTCACCCGCAGCGAGCCGCTTGATGGGCAGATAGACCTTCAGCAGTTCCGATTCGCTCAATGCCTCGGACCTCGCCAGTTCAAGTCTGGCACGGTCCCAGCCGAGCCGTTCGGCGAACACGATGCGGGCCATGGCGAGCGCTTCCGGCCGGTCGTACCGGGGTGCCAGGCGCTGCACATAGGCGGCCAGCACCGCGCCCACTGTGTTGCCCGCGATCTGCACGGCGCAAAAGTAGGGGTGCGCCGTACCTTGATGGTCGTTCCAGATGGAGCACCTTTGCAGGGCGAAATGGAGCAACACGCAGAGCATTTGCGGTGGATGGCCCGCTGCCTTCAACTGGCGCGTATGGGCGCTGGCAGCGCGGCACCGAACCCCATGGTGGGTGCCGTACTCGTACATGAAGGCCGCATCCTTGCTGAAGGCTGGCACCACCGTCCCGGCACAGGCCATGCGGAAGTGCAGTGCTTGAACGCGTTCGGCGGTGGACCCCTGCCGACGGATGCCACGCTCTACGTCAACCTTGAGCCGTGCGCGCATCATGGCCGCACCCCACCCTGTGCCGATCTGCTCATTGCGCGCGGTGTGCGGCATGTGGTCATCGCTCATGAAGACCCCTTCCCTGCTGTGGCGGGCCGTGGTATCGCCCGGTTGCGTGCGGCGGGAGTACACGTGGAAGTGGGAGTGATGGCCAACGAAGCACGCTGGATGAACCGTCGCTTCCTGACCAGCGTGGAGCAGCAGCGGCCCTACGTAGTGCTGAAGTGGGCGCGTTCGGTGGATGGCCTGCTGGACCAGGCCGGGCGCAGGGAACGCGCTGGCACTGCGATCAGTAGTGCGGAGAGCAATGTCCTTGTCCATCGGTGGCGCAGCGAGGAACAGGCCATCCTTGTGGGGGGGAACACGGTCCTTCGTGACGATCCCAGCCTAACGGTGCGCCACGTGATCGGCAGGCAGCCCTTGCGGGTGGTGCTGGACCGCTCGGGTGTGGCGCCCGCGGACTCCGTGGTGTTCATGGACGGCGGTATGACCTTACTCTTCACCGACCGTTACCGCAGCGATGTGCAGGTTGAGCAGAACATCGTGGCGCGCGGGGACGAGGTACTCCCCATCTTATTGAGGGAGCTACACAAGCGCGATGTGCGGTCGTTGTTGGTGGAGGGCGGTGCACGGTTGCACGGTGCATTCCTCGCGAGCAGCCTGTGGGACGAAGCGCGCATCATCGAAGCACCGATCGCGCTCGGCTCAGGGACGGAGGCACCAGCAGCACACGGCATCCTTCAAAGCGATATCCCCGTGGGTGCCGACCACATCCGCACCTACGTTCGTTCTGCTGAACTTCGCCGCCCCGTAACGGCCACCCTATCCGACCCATGGTGCTGATCCTTGCCGCTTCGCTGTGCATGGCGTTGCTCTTCCTGCTCTTCAAGGTGTACGATCGGCGCGGTGTGCCGTTGCTGCCCACCATCGTCATCAACTATTTCGTCGCGCTCAGCTGTGGTACCGTGGTGGCTCCTGCGTGGAAGGCCGGGGACCTGAGCCCCTTGCTCCTGCCGGTGCTCGTATTGGGCGTGCTCTTCATCACCCTCTTCTATCTGACCGGCCTCAGCACACAACGGGCAGGGGTGGCGGCCACTTCAGTAGCGAGCAAGATGAGCCTGGTGCTCACTGTGCTGGCGGCGGTGGTGTTCTACAACGAAGCGCCGGGCAGGCTCGGCTGGCTGGGTATCGGGCTGGCACTGTTGGGCGTGTTGCTCGCCTCCTGGACGCGTGGGCCTGAAGGTGGTCGCGGTGCATGGGGCCTTCCGCTGGTGCTGTTCCTGGGGAATGCAGCCATCGACATCCTGCTGAACCACACGCAGCGCACCCACATCACACCAAGCACCGAGGCCGTGTTCCCCACCTTGATCTTTGGTGTGGCCGGAGCGCTCGGGCTCTTGCGGCTGCTCACTTCAAAGGACCGTGGGCAACTCGCGCTTCCTTCGGTGTGGGTCTCCGGCGTACTGCTGGGCCTGGTGAACTACGCTTCGCTCTACTTCATTGTGGGAGCCTTGGCGCGCAGTGGCTTCGCGGCCAGCAGTGTGTTCCCGCTGATGAACATCGGGGTGATCCTGTTCGGGACGGCGGGCAGCATTGCGGTGTTCCAGGAGCGACTTTCGCGCGTGCAGTGGATCGGTGTGGCGTGTTCGGTATTGGCCATGATCCTGATCCTGCAGGCGTGATGGAGGATGGCGACCGCTACCGGATCCTGACCGGTCCGGGTGAAGGATCGTTCCGCGATCGTGCGAGCAAGTTCATCGGCCTTGCGTACCCGACGAGGTCGTTGCCCGAAGTGAAGGAACTCATCGCCGCACTTCGCAAGGCGCATCCTGGCGCGGTCCATTTCTGTCACGCTTCGGTCCTTGGAGCGGATGGGGCTGAACAGCGCTCTAGTGATGATGGTGAGCCCTCGGGCACGGCGGGCAGGCCGATCCTGCGCCAGATCATCGCGGCCGGCGTCACGGATACGGCCGTGATCGTGGTGCGGTACTTCGGTGGCACCTTGCTGGGGAAAGGTGGCCTTGTACAGGCCTATGGTGAAGCTGCGCGCCTGGCCCTGGCCGCTGCACCACAAGAGGACCGGTGGCGCACGGGCACTGTGGCGGTCACGTGTCCCCATGCCCGGTTCGAGCAGGTGCGGTTGGACATCGAACGCAGTGGTGGGCGCATCACGCACGCCGAATTCCTTGCCACGTGCTCCGTTCGTGCAGAGGTCCCTCGCTCGCGCATCGCTGCACTCTTGGAGCGTTGGGTACAGCAGGGCCTGCTGGATGCGCGGCGCATCGACGGGTCACGGTGAGAAGAACGGTCCCAATGCGTTGAGCAATTCTTGTGGGGCGCGCATGGGGCGGCCAGTGGAGCGGTCCACGAAGACGAGCGTGGTGGTGGCTTCGGTAAGGAGCGCACCGGACGAAGAGCGCAGCGCGTAGGAGAACTGGATGCGTGCGGTGGGTAGTGCTGTAATGGTCGTACGCAGCACGAGCTCATCATCGTAATAAGCGGGTGCATGGTAGCGCAGCCAAAGCTCATGCACAGGCAGGAGCACTCCTTCATCCTCCAATCGCTTGTAGGGGAAGCCCAAAGCCCGCAGCGCTTCCACCCGCCCTACTTCGAGGTACTCCGCATAGTTGCCGTAGTACACATAGCCCATCCGGTCGGTCTCGCCATACCGCACGCGCAGGGTGATCTCGTGATCGTACATGGCGCATAAGTTAAGGGTGATCCGATCAGCACACAACGTTGCGCACGCTTGAACCGCACCGTACCTTCGGGGTGTGGAAAAGTGTGATGGTCGTTCGATGTCATACGTGATGTGTTGAACGGTTCCGGCTGTTGACCGATGCTGGTGATCGAACACGGTGGCGCCCAACCCATTGGACCGCTTTGAACACCGCGCAGGGCAAGGCTTGTAGCACGAACACCACACGGCTCCATGGAAGTAAAATTTTCGTTACCACCAAGTACACTTCAACTTTTTTTCTTCACTTCTTTGTGTCCATATTTGCCACCCCTTCGAACGACCCTCGCGCTCACCATCGCCCCGGTGAACGATGATCGAACGAAGGCCATCACCAGGACCAACCACTAACCGCTGACCGATCCATGAAGAAAGACCACGAGAAGATCTGGGGGCGGTGCTTGGAGGTGATCCGGGATAATGTCAGCCAGCAGAGTTTCAAGACCTGGTTCGAACCGATCAAGGCCTTGAAGCTGGATGAGCATGTCCTCACCATCCAGGTGCCATCGCAGTTCTTCTACGAATGGCTGGAGGAACATTACATCGGGCTGCTCAAGAAGATCATCAAGAAGGAACTGGGTACAGAAGGACGGCTGGAGTACTCCATCATCATGGAGAACGGCTTCCAAAGTGCCAACCCCTATACGGTGAAGGTTCCCACGAGCCATGCACGCGAGGTGAAGAACCCCGCCGTGAGCCTCCCGATCGATGTGGCCAACAGCCCCATCAAGAATCCGTTCATCATCCCTGGTCTGCGCAAGATCAAGGTGGAGAGCCATCTCAACCCCAACTATTCCTTCGACAACTTCATCGAAGGGGACTGCAACCGATTGGCGCGTAGTGCAGGCTATGCTGTGGCCCAAAAGCCCGGCGGCACTGCCTTCAATCCGTTGTTGCTCTATGGTGGCGTTGGACTTGGCAAGACCCACCTGGCACATGCCATCGGTATCGAGATCAAACGGAACCACCCGGACAAGACCATCCTCTACGTACCTGCCGAGAAGTTCACCCAACAGTTCATCGAAGCGGTGAAGAACAACACCGTGGGCGACTTCCAGCAGTTCTACCAAATGATGGACGTGCTCATCATCGACGATGTGCAGTTCCTCGCCGGTAAGGAGAAAACGCAGGATGTGTTCTTCCACATCTTCAACCACCTGCACCAGTCCGGCCGTCAGTTGGTGATCACCAGCGACAAGGCCCCGGTGGAAATGGCCGGTATGGAGCAGCGCCTGCTCTCCCGCTTCAAATGGGGCTTGAGCGCCGATCTGCAGACCCCGGGTCTGGAGACACGCATCGCCATCCTGGAGAAGAAGATGTACGCCGAAGGCATCGACCTGCCCAAGGAAGTGGTGGAATACCTCGCGTACAGCATCACCACCAACATCCGCGAACTGGAAGGGGCGATGATCAGCCTCATCGCACAGAGCTCCCTCAACAAGAAGGCCGTCACGCTCGATCTCGCCAAGCAGATGATCGACAAGTTCGTGAAGAACACGGCGCGTGAGGTGAGCATCGACTACATCCAGAAGGTGGTGTGCGACTACTTCGACCTGCCGATCGAACTGCTGAAGAGCAAGACCCGCAAGCGCGAAGTGGTACAGGCCCGCCAGATCGCGATGTACTTCGCCAAGCGCATGACCAAGAGCTCGCTGGCCAACATCGGTGCGCACTGCGGTGGAAAGGACCACGCCACCGTGCTCCACGCCTGCCGCACGGTGAACAACCTGCAGGAGACCGACAAGCAGTTCCGCGGTTACTTGGAGGACCTGGAAAAGAAGCTCAGCATTCACTGATCGCGTTCGATCGAACAGGATGAAGGCCTCCGCACTGTGGGGGCCTTCGCTTTTCCGACCTTCGCGGCATGAAGATCCTGATGGTCTGTCTGGGCAACATCTGCCGTTCCCCCATGGCGGAGGGCCTCCTGCGCGCGCGTGCTGCTGAACGAGGCGTGTCGCTGATCACTGATTCGGCCGGCACCAGCAACTACCATGTGGGCGAAGCGCCCGACCTGCGTGCCCAAGCGGCCATGCGCAGACGCGGCATCGACATCAGCGACCTGCGCGGACGACAGTTCAACGCGAAGGACTTCGCTGCGTTCGATCACATCTTCGTGATGGACCGCAGCAACCTGGCCAATGTGCTCGCACTGGCTGAAGGTCCCCATCAGCAGGCCCGCGTACGGTTGATGATGGATATGCTGCCCGAGGCGGAGCTACGCGAAGTACCCGACCCCTACTTCGGTGGTGATGACGGATTCGATGCGGTCTTCGATCAGTTGGACAGTGCCATCCATCGCTTCCTCGATGAGCTCGAACACGGCCGGTAAGCTGCATCTGCTGCCCGTTTGGCTCGGCGAAGCGGGAGGCCTGGAACAAGTTCCTCCGGAGAACCTTACTGTGGCCTTGACGCTGGATCTCTGGTTCGTGGAGAACGAGCGCACCGCCCGCCAATTCCTGCGCCGGCTGATGCCTGCTGTGGAACTCCCACGCATGGAGCTGCATCGCTTCGACCAGGACAGCACGATGACCGATGCGCGTGGGCTGGTGCGCTTGGTGCAACAGGGACGTTCGGCGGGTGTGATGAGCGAGGCCGGAATGCCAGGCATCGCAGATCCTGGCGCGCTTCTGGTGCGGGCTGCGCACGAGGCCGGCATCGAGGTGGTCCCGCACATCGGGCCCAATTCCATGATGCTCGCGCTCGCGGCCTCAGGCGCCAATGGACAACAGTTCACCTTCCATGGCTATCTGCCGCGTGCGGTGCATGAGCGTAAGCAGGCCATCCGGCGCATTGCATCGGATGCCCAACGCTCGCACGGCGCGCAGTTGTTCATGGAAACGCCGTACCGCAATGATGCGCTCCTGGCCGATCTGTTGGAGCAGTGCGACGAACGGTTGCTGTTGACCATCGCGGTGGATCTGACACAACCGGGCGGCAGTGTGCGCACCACCACCATCGCCGGGTGGCGCAGACAAAAGCCCACATTGGGCAAGCGCCCCGCAGTGTTCGTGCTATCCGCCGCTTGATCCGGGCATGGCACAGGGCATGGCTCCAGGTGCACCGGGCGCACGCCGTTCCTTGTCCGGCCGCTTGCCCTTGCAGAACGGGCTCCGGTGGATGAGCCATTTCACGCGGAAGTACAGATCGATGGACCTGACATCACGCCTTCCGAAGAGCGGGCGCAGGTCATCACTTCCGATCATGATGCCGTTCACGCGCAAACTGGCGCCGATACCGGGTCGTCGCAGGTCGTACTCCTGAAGGGTGATGGGGATCGCCACTTCCAGGTAGCGGGTCTCCCAACGCGGTACCAAGGCCATCACGTTCGCCCTTCGCAGGCGGTTGCCATTGGGGAAGCTCAGGTGCTGAACACCAGTGAACCCGAGGAACACCCGTTGTGCAAGGCGATGATCGTATTGCACGGCGATCGCAGTAGGCGCTCCGATGCGCATGCCGGTGGTCGGTCGATGATCGACCGCAGTGCTTAACAGACTATCCAGTTCATCCAGACCTTCTATGCCCGTTGCATTGTAGTTGGGCAGTGCGAGTGCGCCTGCTTCGAAGGTGCCCGCGCGTGCTTCACGGAAGCGGATGCCACCCAGATCGAGCAGTGACACGCCGATGCGGTAGCGATAGGCCAACGGGGTGCAACCTCTACCGCTGCGGTGCGGCATGTAGCCATCGGCCTCATCGATGCTGCGCTCATAGACCACGCCCAGATCACCACCGAACCCACGTCCAGCAGCCACTTCAGGAGCGGCGAGACCATATGCACCGGAGATGCGATGGAACTCCAGGCGCGCACTGTCCATGCTGGTGTAGGACAGTTCATCAAGGTTGAAGGCAGCGCCAGCATGGGCGATCATGTAACGTGCTGTGATCCCCACTGACAGCAGGTTGAAGTCGCGTGCCATGAGCAGGTGGGCATACGAGACCGATGCTTCGGTCCAGGCGGCAGCCATTACACGTGGTCCACCGAGGTCCTGGCGTACGTTGCGCTGTTCAGCGAAGCCGAATCCATGGAAGATGTGCCGCCCCAGCTGTGCCGGCACATCGGTGATGCTGACGTGCGCCCGGGAGCGAATGCCAACGCCAATGGTACCGCGCCCAAGCGACAGCGCCATACCTGGACCCAGCACGGAAGCCTGGACCACCGCGCGCTTATCGTTCGGCGAAAGCAGTTCCCGTACGCTCCAAGTACCGGGTGCAGAACCCTGAACACTGTTGCGCAGTTCACCGGCAAGGCTGCGTTCATTCACTGAGGCGCTTACGAGGTCGTTCCAAGCGCGCAGATCGGCACCGAACAAGCGGATGTCCATGTAAAGCCATTGGGTGGCACCTCGCGCCGGGTTCAACGCGATGGCATCCGTGCCTGCATAGTTGCCCAGGGCAATGCCGAACTGTTCCTGAGCATGGAGCACCACGACGAACAGAACGCCCAGTAGGGAGAGTACGGGCTTGCGCATGCGCCTGTATACGGGAAGCACGCCTGCAAGGTTGGCAGCGTACTTGTCCGGAGCAGGCCGGGTGCGTGATCAGCGGGCGCCTTTGACCGAAGCTTGTGGCCGGGAGATGCTGACCGACCGGATGTGATAGCGCATGGGGCAATATGGAGGCACGAGCCCTTCCACCCCATCGGCACCGAACGCATAGGCTGCGGGAAGAATGATGGTGCCGCTGCCACCGTTGCCGAAGAGGTTGGCCGCGATCTCCAGGCCATTGATCACCTGTTCGGTATCGCCATAGCGCCAATCGTAGGTACCACCGTGCCGGTCGCTATCGTCCACCACCACCCCATCCTCCAGGCGCCGTCCTTCGCAGCGGATGCTGACCAGATCGCCTTTGCGCACCGGCAACGTGTCGATGGGAAGCCCTTCAACACGGTAGAAGACAAGGCTGGTCCCCCATCGCACGAAGGCGGCCGTGTCCTGTTGGGCCAACCAAGCCGTGATCAGCCGCAGTTCGTACCCTTCCGGATCACCCATGCGTGCCGCCTCCCTGCGTGCAGCGATCTCGGAGGGCGTGATCAGATCGACCATGAGCAGTTCGGCACGCAGCGGACCAGCACCCACGCTGGAAGGAGCGGCAGTGCGCGTCAGTTGTTCCCAAGGGAACGCGTCGCCGGGCGCGATCAGGCTCATGCTGTCGCCTTCGTGCAAGCGCTCCAGGGCCACACGCATGACATCCGTGCGGAGGTCGCGAACGGCATAGTGCTGTTCGGTACTGAAGAATGAACCGGCCGGTGAATCAGGCATGGCAATGCGGATCCGCATCCGCACGCTGTCCTCATCGGTGGCTACACGGGTGCCTTCTCCCAAGGCATGTAAGCGCAGGTGTACACCATCCTCCACTTCCGTGAAGCCATCATGCTCAGCACTTGCACACGCGGCCAGTGCGAGGAGAGAACAGATGTGTAAGACTTTCATCGCCGATCGGTCACCTTGGCCACACCGACCCGATAGACCACCGAGCTCCGCATGGGGATACGGTCGCGGTCACCGGCGATGCCGTGTGCGCGGAAGGAAGGCAGGATGAAGACAGCGCTATCGCCCGGGCTCAGTAGTTGGACCGCCTCATGCAAGCCGCTCTCCACATCGTCATGCTCCACCTTGAAGGACTCCGCACCCTGTTCGGCGGTGGAATAGGCGGTGTCGCCGTTCAACAGTTCCATGCGGTAGTGCAGTGTTGCCCATTGCTCTGGACGTATGGTGGGGCCTGGTGCATCGCGCAGGATCACATAGCGCACTCCTCGGGGACTCCGCTGGAAGGGCAGACCACTGCGGCGCACATACCGGTCGATCTGACGTTCCTCCTCCTTCAGTGCATCCTGATTGTCCTTGATCAGCTGCTCCAGTTGCGGCGAAGGCCGTGGCTTGTTGGAGAGCTTGCCTTGTCGATCGCCACAGCCGATGAGCAGCGCCATCGCCATTGCAAAGAACGTTCGGACCATCATTGGGCAAGGAGTTCGGGTAGCAACTGCTGAAAGCGTACGATGGCCTGCTCAATGGTACCGTTGAACCTGCCCCCTGCGGCGTTGGCATGGCCGCCACCATCGAAGTGCGCGCGGAGGAAGCGGTCCACGGCGAGGCTGCCTTTGGAGCGCAGGCTGAGCTTCACGCCATCGGGCCGCTCCATGAAGAACGCAGAAAGTCGCATGCCACGCAGCGATAAGCCGTAGTTGACGAATCCTTCGGTATCACCCTGCTGGTGGTGATGGCGCTCAAGGTCCTCCTTGGAAAGACTGAGGATCACGGTGGCCTGCTCTGGCAGGACGGTCATCCGTTCAGAAAGCAGAAAGCCCAGAAGCCGCAGCCGGGACACGGTATTGTCGTCCTGGATGGCCTGGTGCACCTGTTCGATCTGCACGCCTAGGTCCATCAACCAGCCAGCTGTGCGCATCGTATGGCTATCGGTGCTCCGAAAACGGAACGAACCGGTGTCGGTGACCAGGCCCGTGTACAGGCACGTAGCCACGGCCTGGTCCACGGTACCCTCCCAATCCAGGGCCCGCAGGATATCGGCCACCATCCCACATGTTGCACAGGATGTGACGTCGGAGAAGGCCACTTCGAAGCACTGTTCCGGATCCTGGTGATGATCGATGAGCACCTTGGGCACAGTGGCCGCGCGTACTGCTTTCTCCATGCCGCCCGTGCGGTCCAGGCGGTTCAGATCAAGGATGAAGATGACCTCCGCCTCTTCGATGAACGCGTCGCATTGCGCAGCATTCCGCTTGTGGTCCAAGACATCGGCGATCCCTGGCAGAAAGTTCAGGAAAGGCGCGGGCGGGTCGGGGGTGAGCACTTGGGCGCTATGCCCTTTTGCACGCAATGCCCCAGCCAACGCCAGCGAAGAACCCATGGCGTCGCCGTCCGGGTTCTGGTGGGTGATGATGACGCAGCGTTTGGACGAGGTCAACAGTCGCTGCAGGTCCGCCAATGCGTGGGCAGAACGTTCAAGGAAGGCCATGTACGGCAAAGGTACCCCGTCAGAAGCCCATTTGAGGGGTCGGCATGTGTTCGATGAGGATCCC
>JALOLX010000320.1 GCA_025455765.1 Flavobacteriales bacterium
CTTCCTCGATGCCCAGTACGTCAACGACGGCAAGGTGATCCGCGAGAACCCCAAGGTGGTGGCCATCAACAGCGCCATCGAGGTGGACCTCACCGGCCAAGTGTGCGCGGACAGCATCGGCACCTACCAGTTCAGCGGAGTGGGCGGCCAGATGGACTTCATGCGAGGGGCGGCGCTCAGCGAGGGCGGAAAGCCCATCATCGCCCTGTGCAGCACCACCGCCAAGGGCGCCAGCAAGATCGTACCCTTCCTGAAGCAAGGCGCCGGCGTGGTCACCACCCGGGCCCATGTCCACTATGTGGTCACCGAGCACGGCGTGGCCTACCTCTACGGCAAGAACCTACAACAGCGCGCCCGGGCCTTGGTCGGTATCGCGGCGCCGGAGCATCGGGAGGAACTCGAGCGGGCCGTGGGGGAGCGGTTCGGGCGGATCAGATGATCAAGAGACTGAGCCGTTCTTGGATGGACGGTGCACAGGACATTTTCTGATCATCTGATCCACCCAATTTCCGATCGGTCATCGGGCGTGCCCCCGTCCCATCCCTTCGCTGCGCAGAGCCTTCGCTCGGGAGCGGCCGGGGTCGCGTGCTTTGCTGTAGCGCCCTTGGCTCAGCGGGTGCCGCACCGGCTCCGGGGTTCCGCCGTGAGGCGGACCTCCTCGCTTGGGCGGCACCAACGCTTCGCTTGCGGTCGGCTGCCGCTACGCCCGCTCACGCACCATCCGGTTTGGACCGCAGAGACCATGCTGTCCGCCATGGTTGTAGTGGTTCAGCGGGGGGGCTTGACAGAGCCAGACGCATGTATACGCACCCATGAAAGCCTATACACAACGGCGGCGACGTGTATAGGAAATGTCGTTTTCCTATACATGTCCGTGTTAATGTGTATACATTAGGCCACTTATCTATACACATGCCACTGCATCTGCATAGCCTGGGACCGTCTCCTTATCACGTCCCCGACTTGCCCCATGGCCGCAACATGGAAAGTCCGGCCGTGCTTCGCAAACTGGCCGAGGCGCATCGCTATCTGGCTGAACTGAAAGGGGTTACGTCGTCCATTCCGAACGACCGGATCCTCTTGGACACCCTCTCCTTGCAAGAGGCGAAGGACAGTTCGGCCATCGAGAACATCATCACCACCCACGATGAGGTGTACCGCAGCGATGCCCAGGCCGAGCAGTTCGCCACGGCCGCCGCAAAGGAGGTGCATCGTTATGCCGCCGCTCTCAAGCACGGCTTCCAGCGCATCCGCGAACAAGGCGGTCTGGGCTTGCGCCTGATCCTGGAGGTGCAGGCCATTGTGGAGAACAGTGATGCCGGCTTGCGCAAGGTGCCGGGCACCAAGCTGAAGAACGATCAGACCGGCGAAGTGGTCTACGTGCCACCCCAGGACCACGAGGAGATCAAGTCGCTCATGCACAACCTGGAGCGCTTCCTCAACGATGATGAGCTGATGCACGCCGACCCCTTGGTGAAAATGGCCGTGGCGCACCACCAGTTCGAGACCATCCACCCGTTCTACGACGGCAATGGCCGTACAGGCCGCATCATCAACGTGCTCTACCTGGTGCGTTGTGGACTGCTCGATCTGCCGGTGCTCTACCTCAGCCGCTACATCATCCGTAACAAAGCAGCCTACTACCACATGCTACAGGAAGTGCGCACTACAGGCGACTGGGAGCCCTGGGTGCTGTACATGCTGGAAGGGGTGGCCACCACTGCACGGGAGACCATCGCGCTCATCAAGGCGATGAAGGAACTGATCCAGCATACCAAGCACCGCATCCGCAACGAGCAGCCGCGCATCTACAGCCAGGACCTTATCAACTCGCTGTTCCGCCACCCCTACACCAAGATCGCCTTCATCGAACGCGACCTGCATGTGAGCCGCATTACCGCTGCCAAGTATCTCAACAAACTGGTGGCCATGGGCCTGCTCACCAAGGTGAAGGTCGCGCGCAGCAACTTCTACCTGAACGAACGCCTGTTCGGGCTGCTGCGGGATGGAGTGAGGCCTGCATAAATCGGTGCTCAACCTTATGATCGCGGAAGCAACATGCTGGCTCTCCCCCACGTTCCCGCCCAAGCGCCCCGCGAACTTTCCGCTTTCTACCTTTGTTCTTCCCCCTGTCACCAGACCCGCCTATCATGCCCCAGACCAGCCCCACCTACCCGCTCCTGGAGCAGATCGTCGTGCCAGAAGACCTTCGGAAGCTCTCCGAGGAGCAGTTGCAACAGGTCTGTACGGAGCTGCGCGACTTCATCATCGACGTGGTGAGCGTGAAAGGTGGCCACTTCGGCGCCAGCCTGGGGGTGGTGGAGCTCACCGTGGCCTTGCACTATGTGTTCAACACGCCCTACGACCAGCTGGTGTGGGACGTGGGGCACCAGGCCTACGGGCACAAGATCCTTACCGGCCGGCGCGAGGTGTTCCACACCAACCGCATCTACAAGGGCCTTAGCGGCTTCCCCAAGCGCAGCGAGAGCGAATACGACACCTTCGGGGTGGGGCACAGCAGCACCAGCATCGGCGGGGCGCTGGGCATGGCCGTGGCCAGCAAGCTGAAAGGCGAACCCGACCGCCAGTGCGTGGCCATCATCGGCGATGGCGCCATGACCGCCGGCCAGGCCTTTGAGGCACTGAACCACGCGGGGGGCGCGGGCACCGACATGCTCGTGATCCTCAACGACAACTGCATGAGCATCGACCCCAACGTCGGTGCGCTGAAGGAG
>JALOLX010000321.1 GCA_025455765.1 Flavobacteriales bacterium
GCCATCACGTTGGCCGTGGTGCGCACCACATCCGTGCTCAGGGTGCTTACGCTCTTCAGTTCGCGGGGTGCAGCGAGCAGTTCGCGCAGGTCCCTGCGGGCGCGGTCGGCGAGGTCCGCCTGTCCATTGCGCGCAGGGATCAGCTGCTGGGCGTTGCCCTCGTAGCTGGCGTAGTACATGTGGTCCTGCGCGGTGCGCTCCACCAGCTGCGTGGCAAGCACTTCTCCGGTCTCCAGGGACACCAAGCGGTACGAGAAGGACAGGGTCACCTTGTTCTCCTGGAAGAACTCGGAATAGCGTACGGGCTTGTACTTGGTGATGAAGTACTTCTCGCCGGTCTCCTTGTTCACCTGTTGCACGCGGTAGCTTTCGAAGCCATCCTTGGTGCTGCGGCGCAACTGACCGGCCTCCTCGCGCACATCGATCACGTTGCCCATGAGCACGGCCTGCGCCCCGATGAGGTTACCCACACGAACGGCGGTCTGCTCATCCACCACTCCGCTGAGCCCTAAGCGTTGCTCCTCGAGAATGCGGTCGATGTTCTCGCGGTCCACCACCTTCAGGAAGGGATCCTTGGTCTCCACGATGGCGGTCATGGCCATGGCCTGCACCTTTGGCAAGCGCTTCCCGTTGCAGGGCCGCAGCATCCTTGTAGGCGGGATCCTTTTCCAGCACGCGGCCCAGCTCTTCGTAAGCTTTGCGGTAGCGACCGGCCTCCAGGTCAACGGCACCCGCGCGGTACAGGGGTTCGAGGTACGCCACGGCTTGCAGGCTGGAGGCGTCCTTGTAGTTGGGTTCCAGCTTCGCGATCTGGGCGAAGATGAGCTCGGCAGCACGGAAGTCCTGCTTGGCCATGAGCGCCTGGCCCTGGTCGTAGAGGTCCACCAGGTGTTCGCCCTTCACCCGCTCGAAATCGGTGCGGTAATGATCGGGTACATCCAGCACCACACCCAGGCGGCCAACAAGGTCCTGATAGCGCTTGGCCTCCAGGTAGGCCGCCACGGCCTGGGCCTTGTTGTTGCCCATGGCCATGTTGGAGAAGAAGTCGGAGAGCTTGTCGTTCAACAGCATCTGCCCGGTCTTCTTCAGACCGATCTTGGCATCGACGTTCTTTCGGTTGCGCTGAACGGCCTGCAGGTACATGTCGGCCGCCTCCGCATACAGCCCGGCCTCATCCAGCTTGCCCGCCTTTTTGGCGAATGACTTCGAGCCGCTGCACGCCACCAGGGCGGTCAACAGCAGGAAGGCAGCGATATGGAACAGGGGGCGCATGGTGTGCACGGTGTTGCGGAGAAGATCCTTAGCGCGACTGGATGAAGGTGTTCAGGTCGTCCATGGAGCTTTCGAAGGTGAAGGCGTCGTTCACCTTGAAGTAGTTGCCGATGTCGTAGGTGCGGTCGTACGCGAACTTGGCGAAGTCGAGCTTGCTGTCCTCGAAGCTGAAGGTGCTCATGATGCCCTTCACCTGTTCCACGGTGAAGCAACGGTCGCGGCCGATCTGCTTGGCCATGGTCATCTTGGACTCCTCGAAGCTCTTGCTCTCGATGCTCTTCTTGGCATCCGCGAACTCCGTGGCGTTCATGGGCCAGCTGCAACCGATGGGGCCGGAGTAGCCGGGCATGCGGTACACTTCGGGCTCGGCGGGCTTCACCGGGGCGGGCACCGGCTTGGTGGGTGCAGGCTGGGGAACCGCGGTCGTCGTGGTGGTCGTGGTGGTACGGGTGGTGGTCGTCGTAGTGGTAGAACCACCGGTCATGCCATCATCCACCTTCACGTTCATGTTGAAGCCGATGCCGTTGATGCCCATGTTGATGTTCACGTTCTCACTGGGCATGTCGGTGCCGCCCTCTTCCACTACGGTCACGGTGGTGGTCTGTTGCACGCCGCCCATGTCCATGGTCACCTCTTCCTGCACAGGAGCGGGAGCGGTAACCTCACGGTCGTCCGTGAATTCAACAGGAGCAGGCTTGGTCGGCTCGGCTTTGGCAGCGGTGCCCAGGGCGGCCTCACCGGTGGGGCGCAGCACGCGCTCACCCTTCTTGTTGGTGGTCACCATCACGGTGTACTCCATGCCCAGGGGGAAGTAGCCGGGCTTCTTGATGGCCGGGATGGCAGCATCCTCGAACTTCACCATGACCATGGGCGATTCGGTGCGGATACCGGTGGCGACCACGCGGGTGGCCGGCTTGTCGTTCTTCACATCGCCATCGATGATGAGGGTGAACTTGGTCCCATCATCGGTGAAGAATACCAGATCGGAGGTCTGTGCGTTCACTGTGAAGAGGCACATCAGACCGAACAGCAGGGTAGTGACGAGCTTGTGCATGGAGAGGGGGTGTTGAAGGGTTCGCGAAGTTAGGTGTTGCCATCGGGCAGGCAAGGCGTGTGCCAAAGTGTGGCAGGTGCCGGTGAATGGGGACTTCTACACACGGAACGGGTGATGTGCCCCAGGGCTTTCGCATCTTCGCGGCGCCGTACCAGCGGCCCTCGTCATGCGCAAGATCCTCATCCTCGGTGCCGGTCGATCGGCCTCCTCGCTCATCCAGTACCTGATCCAGCATGCCCCGGAGCAGCAATGGCGGGTGACCGTGGCGGACAAGGAGGCAGCCAATGCTGAGCGCCTGGTGAAGGAAGGACCGACCGTGGCGCACGGGGTTGCCCTGGACGCCACTGATGGTGCCGCCAGAGCCGCGCTCATCGCGCAGCACGACCTGATCATCAGCATGTTGCCGGCCTTCATGCACATGGACGTGCTGAAGGACTGCCTGGCCTTGCGCAAGCATGTGATCACCCCAAGCTACGTGCCCGATGCGTTGTGGGGCATGGACGCCGCGTTCAAGGAGGCTGGCCTCATCGTGCTCAACGAGATGGGCCTGGACCCCGGCATCGACCACATGAGCGCCATGCGGATCCTGGACCGGTTGAGCGCAGCGGGCGCACGGATGGAGGCCTTCGAGAGCTACTGCGGCGGATTGGTGGCGCCCGAGAGCGATGACAACCCCTGGGGCTACAAGTTCAGCTGGAACCCACGCAACGTGGTGCTGGCCGGGCAAGGTGGTGCAGCGAAGTACATCCGCGACGGTGTCACCAAGTACATCCCCTACCACAAGCTCTTCCAGCAGGTGCAGCACATCGATGTGCCCGGCATGGGCGGCTTCGATGGCTATGCCAACCGCGACTC
>JALOLX010000322.1 GCA_025455765.1 Flavobacteriales bacterium
CACAATGCGCATCGCGGAAGAACAAGCGCATACCGCGCTCTGCTGCTGGCGTTAGCGCCAGTGCATCGCCTTCAAAGCGATAACGGTCGAACGGAGATCCGAACGATACCAGTGTACGTTCGAACTGGGCAATGGCCTTCACGACCAAGGTCTGGTCGATCGGCGCATTCCCGAACGCTCTTCGGAACATGCCCACATAGTCCGGATCCGCCCGTAAGCGCTCGATCACCGTGGGCCACGTATTGCGCATCTCCGCAGGGTCGATCACCGGGTCAAGCGCTTGGTCCTCCAAGCTGTGTCTGCGCCCACCCAACGAACCATCCGTTCCAACACTGAACTGTCGTGGATCGGCAAATCCGTTCTCTTGAAGGTGGCAGCTAGCACAGGAAATGCTCTGGTCGTCCGACAGGAGCGGGTCGTGGAACAAGCGGCGTCCAAGTGCGATCCCTTCTATCGTAAGCGGGTTGTCTCCAGGGATGTGCGGTGGGCCGATGGAGTCGATCACCCAGCCGGGAACGTTGAGTTGCGCCGGTGTCGGGCCGCTTGCACCGAACGGGAGATCTGTTCCAACGTCCTTTCGACAGCCGGTCAGTACGACCAGCGCCATCAGCCCAACCACTACCGGTCTTGCCTTACGTACCATGGATGGCAAGGTACGAACATGGTACTGCAACGCCTTCACAGGATGTTCACCTCCCGCTCCAGTTCCACACCGAAGCGCTCCTGCACGCTGTGCACGATGTCCGAGCTGAGCGCGTACACTTCGCTTCCCGTGGCGGTGCCATGGTTCACCAGTACCAGGGCCTGGCGGTCGTGCACCCCGCAGCCCGCGCGGCGGTGGCCCTTCCAGCCCGCACGCTCGATGAGCCACCCCGCAGCCAGTTTGTAGCCCCCTTCTGCCGGGTAGGCCACCACGTCCGGATGGGTGGCTTTGATGGCCTCGAGCACGCCGGGCTCCACCACCGGGTTCTTGAAGAAGCTGCCGGCATTGCCCAACCGCGCCGGATCGGGCAGCTTACTGCGGCGGATCGCGATCACCGCTTCGCTCACGTCGCGGATGGTGGGGGTTGTGATCCCGCGCTGTTCCAGCTCCTGTTGGATGTTGCCGTAGCTGGTGTTGAGGGTGTGTGGTGCTTTGTTCAGCTGGAAGGTGACCGAGAGGATCACGAACTGGTCGCGTCCTTCCCGCTTGAAGAAGCTCTCGCGGTAGCCGAAGCGGCAGGCCTCGCGGTCGAAGGTGACCAGCTCCCCATCGCTGATGCGGATGGCCTCCAGCGCGAAGAACGTGTCCTTGATCTCCACCCCATAGGCACCGATGTTCTGCATGGGTGCTGCTCCCACCTTACCCGGGATCAAGGCTAGGTTCTCCACCCCGCCCCAGCCGTGCTCCACACAGTGCATGACGAAGGTGTGCCAGACCTCGCCGGCACCGGCCTTCACCCACACGTGCTGGGCATCCTCGCGCACCAGCTCGATCCCCGGAACCTCGTTCAGCAGGACCACGCCGGGCCAATCGTGGGTGAAGAGCACGTTGCTGCCTCCTCCCAGGAAGAGACGGGGCAAGCCTTCGAGCTGCACACTGTTCAACAGGATACGCAGGCCATCGGCCGAGGTGAAGCGGGCCAGGGCTTCGGCGCGGGCGGGGACCCCGAAGGTGGTGTACGGGCGCAGGTCGGCGTGGCGGATGATGTCCATGGTCGGGGCAAGTTTACCGGCGCGTGCGTTCTACTTTCACCGCCCCGCCCGCCGTCTTGTACACAGGGTGCCGATGAAAGCCATGCGCCGCGCCATTGTGTGTGTCACCAACGATCTGTGCACCGACAATCGGGTGCACCGCAGCTGTACCGTGCTCCGCGAGCTGGGTTGGGACGTGCTGTTGGTGGGACGGATCCTGCCGGGAAGTCTGCCCTTGCAACGGCCGTACGCCACCCGCCGCATGCGCCTGTTCTTCCGCAAAGGGCCCCTGTTCTATGCGGAGTACAACCTGCGGCTCTTCTTGCTGCTGATTTCGCGGCCTGCACAATTGGTGCTGGCCAACGACCTCGATACGCTTCCGGCCGCGTTCATGGCTGCGCGGATGAAGGGCAGCGAACTGGTGTATGACAGCCACGAGTACTTCACCGAGGTGCCCGAGCTGTTCACGCCAGATGGGCGCAGCCGCCTGGCCCGGCGCGTGTGGTTGGCCTTGGAGCGGGCCATCTTTCCGCGCGTACGGCATATCATCACGGTCAACGACAGCATCGCAGCGGCCTATCGGGAGCGGTATGGCAGCACGCTGACGGTGGTGCGGAACATCCCCATGCACCGCGATCTGGGGCCGCTGCCTTCGCGCGCGGACCTGGGCCTGCCTACGGACCGCTTCATCCTCATTCTGCAGGGCAGTGGCATCAACGTGCAGCGGGGGGGCGAAGAGGCGGTGCTGGCCATGCGGGAGCTGCCGGACTGTCTGCTGCTGGTGGTGGGGGGGGGCGATGCCTGGCCCGTGCTGCATGGCTTGGTGGAGCAGCATGGGTTGAACGACCGGGTGCGCCTGCTGCCGCGCATGCCGTACGAGCGCATGATGCAGTACACCCGGAATGCCGATCTGGGCCTTTCGCTGGACAAGGACACCAACCTGAACTACCGGTACAGTCTGCCCAACAAGCTGTTCGACTACTTCCGGGCGCACATCCCGGCGTTGGTCACCGACCTGCCCGAGGTGGCGGGGATCGTGCGGCGCTTCTCGGCCGGGGTGGTGATCCCCGCGCCCGATCCGGCCCGTATCGCAGCGGAGGTCCGCGCCCTGCAAGGGAATGCCGAGGCCCGGAAGGCCCTGCGGCAAAACGCTATTTTCGCGGCCGCTTCGCTCGACGGCGAACGCGAGAAGGCGGTCTTGACCGCGCTCTTCCAGGACCTTGAGCGAGCAGCACCTGCATATCGTCAGCTTTGATGTGCCGAGCCCACCGAGCTATGGTGGCGTGATCGATGTGTTCTACAAGGTGAAGGCCTT
>JALOLX010000323.1 GCA_025455765.1 Flavobacteriales bacterium
GTGCTCCAGCCCACGATGGGGAAGGTGAGCGTGATGGGGCCACAACCGGTGGTGCTGCCGGGGTTCACCAAGGCACCGGCAGGATTGGTGCCCACGAACACCCGGTATACCTGGGTATCGTTGCAGCCATTGGTCTGCGTGATGGTGTAGGTGATGGTGTGAATGCCCTGCGGATAGGCCCGTGTCTGGCCCGGCCACGTGGTCCCTGTGAACACCTCTGCGGGCGAACCGTCGCCCCAGTTGATGGTGTGCGTGCTGCCCGGTTGTGCCGAACCACCGAACTCGAACTGGAAGCCCGCCGTGGGGTTCGGTGTGCAGCGGTAAAAGGTCGGCGCACCGTTGAACACCGTGAACGCCGCATTACTGCTGGTGATCACGGCGTCCGCTGCCGGTATCACCGTCACCGCAATGGCATCTGAAGCCGTACAACCGGCATCGTCGGTGATCTGCACGGTATACGTGATGGGCGACGTGGTGGTGGAGACCGGGTTGGCGATGTTCGGGTTGTTCAGCCCGGTGATCGGTGTCCAACTGTAGGAATAGGGCGCTTGACCACCGCCGGCCACTGCGTTCAATTGCAATGGTCCGCCCGCGCAGATCTCTATCGTGGCCTGCCCGGCATCCACGGTGCATTGGCCATGCGCCACCGTCCCGCCGAGCATCAAGCCCAGAAGAGCGGTTCCTCTATGTAGGGACGTGCGTAGCTTCATGGTCACACCACACCGGGTGCAAAGTAGGCGGGTAGCCCTTGGCCTTATCGGCTGTGATCGAACGGGATATCAACCGTGCCGATGTTACCAACGCCCATGTGAAAGACGCTGCCGACCCCGGTTGTGTTGCCTTGGGATCAGCCCGTTGCAAGGGCTTCCTGCACCAACCGTGCCACTTCTTCGGCCCGATCGCTCACCATGAAGTGGCCGCCGCCTTCCACGCGGAGCACGTCCTTCACGAACCAGATCGGCATCAGGCGGTCGGCGCTTCCGTGGATGTGAACGAGCCCTTCCACCGGTGCCGGTGGTCCCTCCCAATCCATCACCGCAGCGATCTGTACGCGGAGCTGCTCCAGTGGTGTGGCGGCCAGGAAGGCATCGAACAGGGCCTTGTCGGCTTCGGTCTCGGCCCCCATCTGCCAACGCATCAAGGGAAGCGAGGTGCGCACGAAGGTGGGCGTTAACAAACGCTCCGGGTGGGTACCGCGCAGGATCCGCAGCGGCGGCGGCATCTCATGCGGACCCTTCCAACTGGAGATGAGCACGGTGCGCTTGGGCTTGGTGAGTTGGGCCAGTTCTTCGGCCACCATGCCTCCCATGCTCACCCCCACCAAGGCATGTGGTTCGGCGGCATCCACTTGCTGCGCCAAGGCCTGGGCATAATCGCGGAGCGTGCTCCCCGCTGGCATCACCGGCCATTCCAGGTAATGGATGTGATGCCCGGGCAAGTGCAGGCCGCCGAACAAGCGACGATCCGCACCGAGGCCGGGGATCAGGTACACATCCATCTCAGTTCACCGGCACCGTACGCACAAAGGCCAAAGCAGCCTCCATCGGTTCGTGCATCACCACATCGGTGCGCACAAAGGGCACTTGCTCCCGGAAGGCCGCCACCAACGACGCCAGCTTCGGCGAGCTGGAGAGCGGGCGACGGAACTCGATGGCCTGTGCAGCGGCGAAGAGCTCGATGGCAAGGATCCGCTCCACATCGGCGGCCACCTGCCAGGTCTTGATCGCGGCCGCAGCACCCATGCTCACGTGGTCCTCCTGACCATTGCTGCTATCGATGGTGTCCACGCTGTTGGGCATGCAGCGTTGCTTGTTGGCGCTCACCAGCGAAGCGGCCGTGTACTGCGGGATCATGAACCCACTGTTCAGCCCCGGCTCGGCCACCAGGAACGCGGGAAGTCCGCGTTGACCACTGATCAGCTTATAGGTGCGCCGCTCGCTGATGCTGCCCAGCTCGGCCAATGCGATGGCGAGGAAGTCCAACGCCAGGGCCAGCGGCTGCCCGTGGAAGTTGCCCGCGCTGATGATGAGATCCTCATCATCGAACACGGTTGGATTGTCGGTGACGCTCTCCAACTCGCGCTCCACCACGCGCTCCACATAGGCAATGGCATCGCGGCTGGCCCCATGCACCTGTGGGATGCACCGGAAGGAGTACGGATCCTGCACGTGGGCCTTCTTCCGCTTGATCAGTTCACTGCCCTTGAGCAGCTCGCGGAAATGCCCGGCCACCACGGCCTGCCCGGGATGCGGACGCACGGCATGTACCGACGGATGGAACGGTTCGATGCGGCCATCGAAGGCATCCAGCGACAACGCGCCAATGATGTCGGCCAACGCCGCCAGACGGTTCGCCTTCAGCGTCAACAGCGCGGCGAAGGCGTTCATGAACTGCGTACCGTTGAGGAGCGCGAGCCCTTCCTTCGGTCCCAGTTCCAAGGGCTTCCAACCCAGCTTCTTCAGGGCCTGTGCACTGCTCATGCGCTTGCCGGCCAGCATCACCTCACCCAGGCCCAACAAAGGCAGGCTCAGGTGTGCGAGCGGGGCCAGATCGCCACTGGCACCCAGTGAGCCGCGCTCGTACACCACGGGCAGCATGTCCGCATTGTACATGTCCACCATGCGCTGCACTGTGGCCGGTGCCACGGCGCTGTGCCCGAAGGCCATGTTCTGCACCTTCAGCACCAGCATGGCCCGCACGATCTCGGCAGGCACCTGCGCCAGGTCCTTCTTCGCAATGGACCTGTCGTAGAGCGATCCGAAACCGGTGTTGACGCCATAGATGGGGGCATCGCTCTGCTTCAGTTTGTTGCTGAGGTAGGCGTGGCTGCGCTTGATGGCGGCGATGGCATCGGGCGCCAAGGTGATGGGCGTGCCGCTGTTCAGGATGTGCGCCAGTTCAGCGAGTTCAAGGCCTACGGTGCCGATGGGATGGTGGGTGGTGGACATGGAATTCGAGGATGCGGATGCGTTGGTCAGGAACGGTTCACCGGGAGAGTTGAGCGATCACAGCTTCAATGGGCATCGCCGTACCCTTCTCATTGGCGCCCATGCGCTTCAAGGTCACCAGACCCTGCTGCAGCTCGCTCTCGCCTACTATGGCCACGTAGGGAATGTTCTTCTTCTCGGCATAGGTGAACTGCTTGGGCAGCTTGGTGGCATCGGGATAGAGCTCCGCAGCGATGCCCGCCTCACGCACCTGACGCAACAGCTTCAAGCAATGCATTGCCTCGGCCTCGCCGAAGTTGGCGAAGAGCAGTTGCGTGCTGCCGCCCAGCTCCGCCGGGAACTTATTGGTCTCCAACAGCACGTCGTAGATGCGGTCGGCACCGAAACTGATGCCCACGCCGCTCATGCCCTTCAGGCCGAACACACCCGTGAGGTCGTCGTAGCGGCCGCCGCCACAGATGCTGCTTTGCAGGGTGCCTTCGTTGGCCTTTACCTCATAGATGGCACCGGTGTAGTAGTCGAGTCCGCGGGCGAGTGTGGGGTCGAATTCCAGCACCGCGCTCTTCAGCTGGCCCACGGCACTGAAGGTGAACGAGAGGTCCTTCAATCCCTGTTGGGCCACCGCTGAAGAAGCGAGCCACTGCTCCAACTTGACGCGTTGTTCGTCCCAGCTGCCCTTCAGCTCGAACAGCGG
>JALOLX010000324.1 GCA_025455765.1 Flavobacteriales bacterium
GCCACAAAGGCCTTGGGTCCGCTTCCGGTGATGATCAGCACGCGCACGCTGCGGTCGGCCTCGGCCTCGTTCAGTGCGCGGTCCAGCTCGTCGATGGTGGCGCGGTTGAGCGCGTTGAGCTGGTCCGGGCGGTTGATGGTGATGGTGCGGATGCCGCCTTCGTCGGCGATAAGGAGGTTCTGGTAGCTCATGGACCGAATGGATCAGATGATCAGGGACGTGGACGATCAGTAGATCGGCATGGCCAAAGGTATCGGCTACCCCCGCATACGCGAAGGATGTTGATTGGTGTCAAAGAAGTCGGTGATGAATATCCGTTCGCCTACTACGAGATGGATGATCTTGTAGCGCCCGAGCAAGAGTGCGCGATGACCTTGCCCACGGTGGGCGAGTTTGGGTTCCGGATGCCCCTTATGCGGATGCTGCTCCAATTCAGCGGCGCGCGCCAACAAGCGGGCTTCCAGCTTGTCCGCACGTTCAGGCGAAGCCTCTTCGGCGATGCGCTTCCATATCGCAAAAAGGCGCATGCGAGCTTGGGTGGTGACCTCAACGGTCATTGCTTGCGCTTCTGCTCTCCCATCCATTGCTTCACTTCGGCAATGGAATGTGTCCGACCCGCTTCGATGTCTTCGTCGCTCAGGTCCGCTGTGCGCTCCAGCTCTGCGGTAAGGTCATCCTGCTCTACCTGACGTAGCGCGAGCGTACGAAGCGCTTCCAGGACGCTGAGGTCGCGGATGCGGTCAACGAGGTCTTTTAGTTCGGAGCGTATCTCAACGGCTGTCATGGCTTCACGCTTTCCCCAAAGGTAAGGCCACGAAGAAGCTGCTGCCCGCGCCTTCGCGGCTTTCGAACCATACCCTTCCACCGGCACCTTCCACCATGCGTTGCACCATGGCCAGCCCCAGGCCCATGCCGCTGCTCTTGGTGGTGAAGTTGGGCCGGAAGATGCGTTCGCGGTCGGCCTCGGCGATACCTGTTCCGTTGTCGCGCACCTCGGCGATCACTTCGGCACCGGTGCTGCGCAGCCGCACTTCCACACGTCCTTCGCGGTCCTCGGGGATGGCCTGCTGGGCGTTCTTCAGCAGGTTGTTGAACACGCGCATCAGGTGGTCACGGTCGGCCAGTACGGTCAGGGGCTGGTCACTGAGGCGTTCGAGCGTACACTGCAGGCCGGGAGTGGCTTGGTACACGCTCACGGCGGCCTCGGCCACCTGGGCCAGGTCCAGCGGCTCGGGTCGTGGCTTGGGCAGTTGGGCGAAGTTGCTGAAGGCCCCGGCGATGCCGCTGAGGGTATCGATCTGCTCCACCATGCCCCGGCTGAAGCGTTCGAGGCGTTCGGCCGCATCGGGCGCGTCGGGCTTCCACGTGCGCTGGAAATGCTGGATGCTGAGCTTCATCGGCGTGAGCGGGTTCTTGATCTCGTGCGCCACCTGCCGTGCCATCTCGCGCCAGGCGCTCTCGCGTTCGCTGCGGGCGAGCAGTTCGGCGCTGGCACGCAGCTCTTCCACCTTGCGGTTGTACACCTCCACCAGCTGGCCCACTTCGTCGTTGCCCTGGTAGCGGATGGGCACGTTGGCGCCCTGCAAGGCCACACGCCCCAGGGCGTTCTTCAGCAGGTCCAGCGGGCGCGTGGTCCAGTTGCTGATGAACACGGCCACCAGCACGCTGAGGGCGAAGAACAGCACAAAGAGGTTGGCCACGGCCACCAGCACGCCGGCGCGTTCCTCGTCCTGCCGGGCACGGTCGGTGAAGCTGGGCAGCGAAACGAAGGCGAGGGTATTGCCATCGGCATCGTGCAGGGGCACGTAGGCAGCGGTGTAGGCAGCGGTTCCGATGGATTCCTGATGCACAAAGCCTTGGGAGCCTTCCAGTGCGAGCCGCGTGTAGGCCACGGGGTCCATGAGCGGACCGAGCAGACCACTGGTGAAGATCTGGGGGCGCGAGCTGGCGAGCAGACGACCATCGGGGCCATGCACCACGATATCGGTAAGGAAGATGTTGCTGGCGCGGGCCAGCAGGTGTTGGAGGTAACCGGCCTCTTCGGGCGGGATGGCGGTGGTGCCCGCGAAGCGGTGCTGGAGTTCGGCGGCCACGGAGCGTGCACGGGCCAGGGCATTGCGCTGGTTGCCCTCCTCGAACTGGCGCGACAACAGCCGTTGTGCACCGAAGCCGAAGAACGCCAGCCCCACCAGGGTGAAGAACAGCAGGGCCAGACGCACCTTGGAGCCGATGCCGATGGTGCGATCGCGGCGGGGCTTGAGCAGGGCACGCACGCCAAGGGTCAGGACCACCAGTCCGCCGAAGAAGGCGAAGAGGTAGCTGAAGGAGGTGGCCTGATCAAGCAGGGAGGGTGCGGGCGTGGCCAGGATGATCAAGGTGCCGGAAGGGTCGCCTTTGGCCAGGACGCGGAAGCCTTCCACATCGCTCCATTCCAGTCCCTCGGCGGGCAGGGTGTCGTTCCACCGGAAGGGCAGTGGGAATGCACCCGTGCTTTCGGCCAGCAGGCCGCTCTCATAGCGCCCCATGCTGTAGCGTTGGGTGCGGCGTGCCAGGGGGTCATCGCCCGCCAGCAGCAGATCTGGGAAGCCCATGCCCTGGAAGGTGGATCGTGGATGGATCTCCAGCAGGAGCTGACCGGCGGGCGTGCTGTCGTTGCGCATCACAGCCAGCCGTGCGTGGTAGAAGGGGCTGCGGCCGGGCTGTTCCTCGCAGGGCGTAGAGCCGCACATCGTAGCGTTCCCAGTAGCCGGTGAAGAAGCGCTGGCGCACCAGCTCATCGAGCTGCTGGGCATCGCACGGTCCGGGACCGTTGAGCAGTGCACTGAGCCCGCCATCGGTGCGCAGGTTGGGCGCTGCGCTGCGGAAGAGCAGCTCCACCACGGGATCTTCACGCACCGCCAGACGATCGGCCAACACCGGACGTTCGCGCTCTTCGCGTTGGCGGCTGTACTTGATGAGCACATGGGTGGACAGCAGTGCGAACAAGGCCACGGTGGAGGCGCCTACGGCGAAGGGCAGGCGCGTGCGGTGGTAGCGCAGGAGCAGCGCCAACAGGGGGAAGGGCCAGAGGAAGAGCACGGTGTCCGGCACGCCCTGCACCACATGAGCGACGATCCACAGAACGGTCACCAAGGCCGGTATCGACCACGCGCGGAGGCGATGGACCGTGGGGGCATGCAGGCGCACCACCACGAGCGCCGTGATCCACCAAGCGGCGTGCAGCAGGGCGATGGCCAACAGCGCCAGTGCGCTCAGCGGGCGAAGCTGTTCAATGTGGAAGAGGTCGAGGTCCACGCTGCTGTTGTCCACCAGCCCAATGACCAGGCGGGTGTTCCACGCGGCGAAGAGCAACAAGCCGCTCCAGGCCAGTAGGGCGCCGAACGCCCCGGTGTTCCGCTGGGTGGTACGGGCGGCCATGCGCAGGCCGAACAGTGCCATGGCAAGCAGGATGGCCGCGTTGATGAGCAGGTCGCCGAGGGAGGGGAAGATCCAGGATGTGGCGTAGATGGCCGGATCGAACAGGGGCAGACGATCAAAGGTGGAGCTGGGCCAGAAGGCGAGGGTTGTTCCGCGGAGCAGCAGCAGGGCCGATACGAAGACAACTGCCCCGGCAAGCGGCCCCTTGTGCGAGGCGATCGCTGTACCGAAGTGCCACAGGGCCAGCAGGAGCAGTAGGCCCCCCAGGGTATGCAGCAGCAGGCGCAGGATGATCCAGGTGCCGAAGTCCAGGGCTCCATCGGCCAATTGCAGATCGAAGAGGGGGATGCCACTGATGGTGGTCACCGTGGCACCTGTGCCCAGCGGGGGCAGGGCCTGCAACCCTTTGGGAAGGTGGAGCGAAGGATGGGATCCGGACCTCAAGTAGGTATTGCTGATCGGGGCTTCGTAGACGATGTTGCGGACCGCGTGCAGGTGGTAGGGTCCCACTGGTGTGCTGGCGTGGAGGTACAGGCCGGTGGCTACGTGCACGAAGGGCCGGATCGGCGGCGGTGCTTCAGTCCATTCGCGCGGCACCTGCCCGGTCCAGGCCACCAGCGAGTCGTGCTGGTAGATGAGCAGGAGGGTGCCTTGGGGGCTCAGCGTGGTGTTGAACGCTTCAGCGTGGCTGCGCATCCAGGCGTCCGGCGAGAGAGACGAGATGGTGCTTGCGGCCGAGAGAAGGGTCTGTTGCAGATCGGTCTCAGCGGCATGAATGACCGCCGTGGTCCTTCGGTGTGCTTCGGCCAGGCTGTTGTCACCGTCGGGCTCCACGAAGGCCTGCGCGAGCAGTAGGGCCACAAGGGCCGCGACCAGCAGTGCGAAGGCTCGGGACATGGGAAGGAGTGCCGCAAGGGCCGGGCCAAAGTACGCGATGCCGGTCAGGACCATGTACGGGTCGGTCCGTCGATCGGATAACCTTTTTGGTCGGCCTCCACGTAGAACGGCCCGGGTCCCACCACTCATGGGACCTGACCTTACGAATGAAGAAGGCACTCCTGGTGCTGTTGCTGCTCGTTGGCGGGCTGCTTCAGGCACAGACGGGTACGGAGTTCTGGATGGCTCCGCCTGACGTCACGTTGCGGCACAACATGCCCGGTGACGAGCCCATATTCCTCAACGTAGCGGCTGGTGGTACCGCAGCGGTGGTCACCATCGATCAGCCGGCCAACGCGGGCTTCAACGGTGGCACCCCGATCGTGCTGAACGTTCCGGCCAATGGTGCCGTGCGCCACAACATGACCGCGCTGAAGGCCCAGCTGGAGACGCGGCCCACGAACAGTGTGCGCAACACCGGTCTGCGCATCCGTTCCACAGCGAACATCACGTGCTATTACGAGAGCAGCAACACGAACAACCCGGATATCATGGCGCTGAAGGGTGCCAATGGCTTGGGGACCGAGTTCTACATCCCGCTGCACAAACACGCGCCGTTCTTCAACCACAACTTCTCGCCGCACAACGCCGATCTGGCCTTCGCTTCGTTCGACATCGTGGCCACAGAGAACAACACACTGGTGATGATCTATTCACCGGTGCCCGTCGACGGATATCCCGCCTTGGTTCCGTTCACGATCACCTTGCAGCAGGGTCAGACCTATTCTTGCGGCAACACCAACCCGGCCACCCACTTCGATCCGTTGACGCACCCCTCGGGTGCTGTTGTGCTTTCGGACAAGCCCATTGCGGTATCCATCAAGGAT
>JALOLX010000325.1 GCA_025455765.1 Flavobacteriales bacterium
GCCAAGCCGGAGGACCAGGGCATCAAGCTCACCGTCCACGAACGCCAGGCCGAAGGCTATGCCACCGCCAAGCTCCGCTGGACCATCGGCCAGAGCACGCTGCCCTTCTGCTACCTCAGCACGGGCGAGATCACCAAGCATTGGGACCTACGTGATCCCAAACCACGGGCCCGCGAGGTGTTCAGCTTCCACCGGCCGGAGACCTTACGTGAATGGTTGAAGGAGGACAGCCTGCGCAACCGCCTCAGCACATTCCCCGCGCTGGACCCCGCCGGGCTGCGTGCGTGTCAGGTGAACGCCATCACCAACTTGGAGCAAAGCCTCAGCCACAACAAACCGCGCGCACTGGTGCAGATGGCCACAGGAAGCGGCAAGACCTTCACCGCCATCACCAGCGTGTACCGCCTGCTGAAGCCGCCCGTGCGCATGCGGCGCATCCTCTTCCTGGTGGACACCAAGAACCTGGGCGAGCAGGCCGAACAGGAATTCCAGAGCTACACCCCCAACGACGATAAGCGGAAGTTCACTGAGCTCTACACCGTGCAGCGGCTCAGCAGCAGCTTCATCGACCCCGGTGCGCAGGTGTGCATCAGCACCATCCAGCGCATGTACAGCATCCTGCAAGGCGAACCCTTGGATGCCAGTGCGGAGGAACAGACCGGTGCCGATCTGGAACGCGTGCTCGGCAAGAAGCCGCCGCCACCGCTCCAGTACAATGCCAACTACCCGCCGGAATTCTTCGACCTCATCCTCATCGACGAATGCCACCGCAGCATCTACAACCTGTGGCGGCAGGTGCTGGAGTACTTCGATGCCTACCTGGTGGGCCTCACCGCCACGCCCGATGCGCGCACCTATACCTTCTTCAACGAGAACGTGGTGAGCGAATACACCCACGAACAGGCCGTGAGCGATGGCGTGAACGTGGGCTATGACGAGTACCTCATCGAGACGAAGGTGACCCGACAGGGCGCCACCATCGCCGCGCAACAGCAGTTCGACCGGCGCGACCGCCTCACACGCAAACGCCGCTGGGAACAGAGCGATGACCCCATCACCTACACCGGCACGCAACTGGACCGCGACGTGGTGAACCCCAGCCAGATCCGCACGGTGATCAAGGCCTTCAAACGCGCCATCGGAACGGAGATCTTCCCCCAACGGAAGGAGGTGCCCAAGACCTTGATCTTCGCCAAGACCGACAGCCACGCCGACGACATCATCCAGATCGTACGCGAGGAATACGGTGAGGAGAACGCCTTCTGCCAGAAGATCACCTACAACACCGACGACCCCAAGGGCACGCTGGCCAACTTCCGCAACGCATACCATCCGCGCATCGCGGTCACCGTGGACATGATCGCCACGGGCACCGACGTGAAACCGCTGGAGGTGCTCCTCTTCATGCGCGATGTGAAGAGCAGCAACTACTTCGAGCAGATGAAGGGCCGCGGCACACGCACCCTGGATGTGGACGCCCTGAAGAGGGTCTCCCCCAGCGCCACCACGAACAAAACACACTTCGTTCTGGTGGATGCCGTGGGTGTGACCAAGAGCTGCAAGACCGACAGCCGTCCGCTGGAACGCAAGCCCGGCGTGGCGCTGAAGGACCTGATGATGCAGGTGGTGCTGGGCAAGCGCGACGACGATACGCTCAGCTCCTTGGCCAACCGCCTTACGCGGATGGAGAAGCAGATCAGCCCCAAGGAGAAGGAGGAGTTCAAGGAGAAGGCCGGGGGGCGCAGCATCCAGCAAGTGGTGGGGGCCTTGCTCAGCGCGCACGATCCGGATGTGATCGCCGCGAACCCCGGAGTGGATCTGCCCGCAACCGCCTCGGCCGTCTTCGATCAGGCCGCCTTCCGCGACTATGTGGAGAACGTGCGCAAGAAGTACGAGCAGATCATCGACATCGCCAACCCGGACGAGGTCGTCTTTGCCGGCTTCGATGCCCAAGCGAAGGACAAGGCCACGGCAGTGGTGGCCAGCTTCCGCGAATTCCTGGCCGACAAGCGCGATGAGCTTACCGCCCTGCGCATCTACTACAGCCAGCCCTACCGTCGCAAGGAGATCACCTTCCGGATGGTGCAGGAAGTGGCCGAGGTGTTGGCACAGCCCCCGTATTCCATGAGCGTGGTGCGGGTTTGGGACGCGTACGAGCACAGCGGATCAGATGATCAGAAGATCAGACGATCAGATGATGGCAATGCGCGAACGGGCGAACCGGAGCCAACGCGCAACACGCAACGCGCCAACACGTCAACGCATTCCAACCAGCGCCAGCTCACCGACCTTATCGCCCTCATCCGCTTCGAACTGGGGTTGGATACCGAGCTACGCCCCTACGCGGACACCGTGCGCAAGAACTTCCAGGAATGGGCCTTCCGCAAGCAGGCTGGCGCCGTGAAGTTCACCGAGGCGCAGATGGCCTGGCTGCACCTGGTGCGCGACCACATCGCCACCAGCGTACACCTGGACCGCGACGACCTGGAGCTGGGCACCATGGGCCAGCAGGGCGGCTTGGCGCGGATGTACCAGCTCTTCGGCGAGGAGATGGATACCCTTATTGATGAGTTGAACGAAACGCTGGCGGCGTGATGGAGACGATGGAAGCGAATGTTAGGTCCACAACGGATCAGCGGC
Organism: Flavobacteriales bacterium; assembly: GCA_025455765.1. Classification (GTDB taxonomy): domain Bacteria; phylum Bacteroidota; class Bacteroidia; order Flavobacteriales_F; family PHOS-HE28; genus PHOS-HE28. The sequence goes on from JALOLX010000325.1 coordinate 2,641, forward strand.
CTTCGGGCTGGCGTTGGTTGCCAATCGAAGATTGCTTGGCACCCATCAATGGGAAGAAGAAGGTGG
>JALOLX010000326.1 GCA_025455765.1 Flavobacteriales bacterium
ACCAAGGGCTTCAAGAGTTCACTGCGGAAGCCGGTCATCAGGTTCACCACGCCGCCGGGCAGGTCGCTGGTGGCGAGCACTTCGGTGAAGGTGACGGCCGGGAGCGGGTGTTTCTCGCTGGCCACCACCACACAGGTGTTTCCCCCAGCGATGACCGGAGCGATCAGGCTCACCAGTTCCAGAAGACCGTTGCTTCCTCCAGCAATGATGCCCACCACACCAGTGGGTTCGTATACGCTGAAGTTGAAGTGGCTGCTGTTGGTGGGGTTCACACTGCTGAAGAGCGCCTGGTACTTGTCGCACCAGCCGGCGTAGTGTATCCAGAGGTCGATGGCGGCGGCCACTTCCTGCTCGGCCTGCTTCTGGGTGGCGCCATGCAATACCAGCTCATGCACGAACTGTGCGCTTCGGCCTTCGAGCATCTCGCCGATGCGGTAGAGGATCTGGCTGCGGTTGAAGGCGCTGCGTCCGGCCCATCCACCCACGACACCGCGTGCGGCCACCACGGCATCGCGCACATCCTTGCGGCTGCTGCGGCACACGTTGGCCAAGGGCTTGCCGTCCGCGCCTTTGGGCTGGTAGTACCGTCCGCTCTCGGTGCGCGGGAACTTGCCCCCGATGAAGATCTTATAGGTCTTCATCACCGGCAGACGCTCCGCCTTGGTGGCGGAACCGTTCGGGCTGTGGCCGTTGAGATCGGCTTTGACGGATGCGGGCTTGGTGAGGGTCTTGGCCATGGCGGATGCTTGCGAAGCCAAAGCTACGGGTGCACGGGCGAACGGCCGCAACGTTCAACCCGCCTTCATCCCCACCGCGTTCCCCGCAGCATCCATCTCCAGGAAGGGGTTGTACGCGATCTCCCACAGGTGTCCGTCCAGATCGGCGAAGTAGCCACTGTAGCCGCCCCAGAAGACCTTCTCCGGCATCTTGGTGATGTGCACGCCGCCCTGCTTCAACTGGCCGAAGAGCGCGTCCACCTCCTGCATGGAACCGAGGCATTGCGCCAGGGTGAAGCGTGGACCCTTGGGGTCGTTCGGGACGGCCGCATCCTTCATCAACTCGGGCTGGGGGAAGAGCGACAGGATCATGCCGTTCAACTGGTACATCACAGTCCCTCCATTGTCCAGGAAGGGTCTCCAGCCGAGGACCTCGTTGTAGAAGGCTTTGGCACGAGCCAGATCGGAAACACCGAGCGTGACAAGGGTGATGCGGGGTTGCATGGTGCTAAGCTAGGCCGACTACCTTTGATGTGAACGCACCCACCACACCATGTCACGACACGTCACCGGCATCGGCGGGCTCTTCTTCCGCGCCAACGACCACAAGGCGCTGGCCAAGTGGTACCACGATCACTTCGGCATCAACGACCAAGACAACGGCTGGATCTGGCAGCAGGATGCCGGCCCCACGGTGTTCTCCCCGTTCAAGAAGGATACCGACTACTTCGGGAGCGACACCCAACAGTTCATGCTGAACCTGCGGGTGCAGAACCTGGATGGTCTGCTGCAAAAGCTCGAGGCAGCCGGTGTTCGCATCGACCCCAAACGCATGGACGAGGACTACGGCAAGTTCGCGTGGGTGGTTGATCCGGAGGGGAACAAGGTGGAGTTGTGGGAGCCGAAGTAGATCCCGAAAAATGAGCGCACCTCAGCAGCCGCAGACCTACCGCGAAGTGATCGACGACCTCGTACGGGTGTGTCGCGAGGAACAAGGACGGATAAGTGCCGATCGCATTCGTGCTGGTGTGTGGAACCAGAACGCAAGTGAACAGGTGCCTCCGGAACAACATCAGTTGAACCTGCTGTTACAACGACTTTCCGAGTCCGATCGGAACATCCTGGCCGACGTATTGGCTCAGGAGGTGGTCACCGGAGTTTTCGAAACACTCAAGGTGCTCGAGAAGCATCGTATAGAACCGTTCACGGAGGGCTATGAAGGCAGTCCTTACCACGACTTCGTCGGTCGTTTGAACGGATGGTCTTGGCCGAACGAATGACGCAGTTGGAAATTCTTGACCTGTGGGAGCCGAAGCAGGCATTGCGTAACTTCGTGGGCATGAAGGAGATCATCTTCGTTGTGGAAGAGTCGCCGGAAGGTGGCTACGAGGCCCGCGCGCTGGACCATTCCATCTTCACGGATGGTGATGACCTGGAGCAGTTGAAAGCGAACGTGAAGGATGCCGTGGCCACGCACTTCGAGGCCGATCAAATGCCCAAGGTGATCCGCCTGCACATGGTGAAGGAGATCGTGATCGCCGCATGAGGATCCCACGTGACCTCACGGGAAAGGAGTTTATCAAGGCCCTGGGCAAGATTGGATACGAGGTGACGAGGCAGAGCGGAAGTCACATCCGGTTGACCACCTCGCGCAACGGGACTCACCACGTAACCATTCCGGACCATCGGCCGATCAAGGTCGGCACGCTGGCTGGGATACTGGGTGATGTCGCGGCTCATCATCAGATGACCCGCGAGGAACTCGTGGCCCTGCTCTTCTGAGCATCTCACTGCCTAAGGATCTTCTCCATCGCCTTTCCTTTCGCCAGTTCATCCACCAGCTTGTCCATGTAGCGCACTTGGCGCATCACCGGGTCCTCGATCTCTTCGATCCGGTAACCGCATATCACCCCGGTGATCTTGTCCGCGTTCGGGTGCATGCGCGCCTTGGCGAAGAAGGTCCGGAAGTCGGTCTTGTCAGCGATGAT
>JALOLX010000327.1 GCA_025455765.1 Flavobacteriales bacterium
AGGAGTTGAAGGTGAAGCTCGGGTCGTGGGGTAAGAAGACCGACACGGAGATCGCCACATCGGCCGTCAACGCCCTGAAGTGGAATTGGCAGGTTCCCAACGACAAGGTGAAGGTGAAGGTGCAGGACGGATGGGTCACCTTGACGGGTGAATTGCAGTGGAACTACGAGCGTGAGGCTGCACACGATGCGATCCGTGCGCTGCCTGGCGTGGTGGGCGTGACCAATACCACGACGATCCAAGTGAACGACCACAACAAGGTGGAGCGGGAATGGGTGGAGGACGCCATTGCGCGCCATTGGTCCATCAGTGACCAGGACATCGAGGTGGAGGTTTCTGGCAGTACGGTGACCTTGACCGGCACGGTGGGTTCGCTGTACCAGAAGCGGAAAGCGGGTAATGTGGCCTGGAACACACCGGGCATCTTCAATGTGAACAATGATCTGCTCGTGGAGTACGACTACGCCGCCATGGCGCTCTGAGGGCAAGGGGTCGGGCACCCAGGTGCCCGGCCCATGCCCAGTTCCACGGCGGTGATGGGCGACCGTCCTACCCGCCGACCAGGACCGGGGTCAGCAATTGAATAGGCCGAATGGAGCGATCCACGGTAACACACACACCAATACGTATAGGAACATGAAGACCATTACCAAGAAGCATGCGGCCAAGGCTACGAATGGAGCCAGCACGGAGGGAAGCCTCTACAAGACCTTCAACGACCTGCCGCGGAAGTCGCGTGAAGAAACCTGTGTATTGTTGAACAAGCGGCTTGCCGATGCGGTGGACCTGCACCTTCAAATGAAGCAGGCGCATTGGAACGTGAAGGGGCCGAACTTCATCGGCTTGCATGGCCTCTTCGATCAGATCCACGGGGCTACCGGGGACTATGTGGACAGCATCGCCGAACGCGCGGTGCAGCTCGGTGGTATCGCAGAGGGTACCGTGCGTTATGCGGCCAAGCGCACTCGTCTGCCGGAGTATCCGCAGGGCATTTCCGAAGGACCGGACCATGTGAACGCCGTCTCCCTGGCCCTTGCAGCCTTTGGTCATGAGGTGCGTCAGTCCATCACCGATGCGCAGGAACTGAACGATGCCGATACGGCCGACCTGTTCACCGAAGTATCACGCGGCATCGATAAATGGCTCTGGTTCGTGGAGGCCCATGCCCAGGCCAAGAAGTAGATCGGACACTCCTGAACGTCCATTCCTCCGATTGGAATGCGATGTTCAGGGGGCATCCGGTCGAAGCACGATATGCAACGGCTGGATGCACAGTTGGCAGATCAGGGGTTGGTTATCGGGTCCGCATAGCCCCCCAAAAATGCGGTGACCCGGACGATCGTGCGATCACCGGGCCACCTGGTGGCAACTCATCCAGATCCCTCGCGCGAGGGTTGCTCCTGCCTTTGCTGCCTACCGTTGCGTTATCCGTGTGCGTTCCCTGCCCACAAGAGACAGACCAGAGCCAGCACGCCGACCAGAACGGCCAACCAGCCCAAGCGCTCAAGGGACAGGGGGACGAATGCGCGTGTTCTCCGGGTCATATCGTCCTGCAAGGGTGACGCTGTGAACAAAGCACTGTGCTCCGCAGATCCGTGACCCTGTGAATTTTCACAGGGGGTACCCTGTGAAAAAGACGTGGTTGTAGATCAATGTTCTGATATACAAGGGGATGGCACATTCGTTCGCGCGCCTTACCGGGCGCTGCGGCGCTGTCCCACGGGGAGCGGGCCCCAATGCCGCTGTGCCGCGCTACTTAGCTGCCCCAGCGCTGCCGGTCTCCACGAGTTGTGCAAGTCGTGCCAGTCCCAGTTGGTTGGTGCTCCTGATCTCCCCCTCCGGGCCGATGAGCACGGCGATGGCATTGGTGGGTCGGCCCAGGTGCGTGGAAAAGGTCTGGGTCACCTCTGTACCCCCGGGCACCGCGCGCAGCGCATAGCGGTACTCCGGGTTGCTGGGGAAGGGCTTTTCAATAACGCAGGCGATGGTGAGCCCGCTGTTGCCCGTGAGTTCGGTGATGGTCTGGTGGCCCACGCTCTCTTCGGCCACGCCCTGCCAGGAAAAGGTGGCCCCTATTTCGCCATCGGTGCCGGACAGGGTATACCGCTGTTCAGGGTCCTGCACCCGCCAGGGCGACCATCGGGGGAACTGGGCCATGGAACGCAGGTGGTCGAACACGGTCTGTTGGTCCTGCTGGATCACGGACGTACAGGTAATGGTGAGCGCTGTGGGGGCGAGCACAACAAGCACGACGAACAGTGCGATGAGGATGCCGAGGCCGAACCCGAGGTAGGTGAGGAGCTTTTTCATGGTGTGTTATGGGTTTTGTTCCTCCCTTGACGAACGGGTCGGGGCGATCTGGACAAGGCGCTGATTTTTTTTTGTGGGGTGTGGCTGCTAGCCGCAGCGGCTTGCCCCGTTCAGCTTGGTTGGTCGCTGATCTGGCGCACCACACTTAGAGGAACCGGCGGGCAGCCGCAGGAGATCCAGAACGAAGGGAGGCCTTCCTGGGGATGATCGCAGGCGGCTTTTTCAGTGCTGCAAGCCAAGAAGATGCAGCCATGTCGCAGTTGCTTGAACAGCCACCCAGGTGAGCGTCAAATTAGAAGCCGTCTCAAAATAGTTTTTGGCAGCGAGCCGGAGGAATTTTTCGGGCAGCCTAGGCGCGAAACCCGCGCATAGCTGGACGCTCTGTAAGGGTTTCTAGTCTCCTGGCGGGAGGACATACGCTCAGGAGCGTGTAATAACCCGTCAAATCTGGCGTTGGTCGAGCATGTTCAGTTGTTGCAAAGACGTGCGGATATCCGCCCTCATAGCCGCGCTCGTACTCATCCATTCAGGGGCCATCGCTCAGCGGCCGCCCACGGGTACCAACCCGCAGGCCGTGCCACGTTTACGAGTTCGGTCGCAGCTGTTCACCGAGGTGCCGCGCTTCGAACTTGGTGTTCACGTCGGTCCGGGCCTCGGTTGGCTGCGCGGTTACAATGTGGTGGACGATATGGATCCCCTTCTCGGCGCTGCCGCCGGCATCAACCTGCAATACAACCTCTCCTCACTGCTCGGTGTACGCCTTGGTGCTGGCTATCAGCAGAAAGGCTCCAACATGGAGGTTGAGTTCACGGATGTTAACGGAAGTTCCATTGGTAGCGGCAGTATGCGTGTTGCGTTGGACTACTTCCGTTTCCCACTGATGGTGTGTCTTGGATTCGGCCAGCGGGTGAGGATCAGCGCTGGCGTTGGCGGCTATGTCGGTATGCTCATGTCCGCGCAACAGATCACCAAAGGTTTCGATATCCCCCAGGTGACCATTACCGACAATTTCGAGCCGCTTGATCTAGGTATCACCACCAGCATGCTTGTCGACCTTCCGCTGAGTGAGCGCTTCGCGTTGAATACAGAAGTGCGCTACGACAAGGGCCTCTCCAACATCAGCGCGCCGGTCCCCTATCTATCTTAGTCACACGCCTTTCTCCCCGGAGCAAGTCCGGGTTCGGCATCCAACGCATGGCAAGGACGAAGACCATCTCCTGGGCCCTCGCCCCAGTCCATGGATCCAAGGACCATGCTCCCATAAGCGGTTTGTAAGCATGGAAGCGCAAGAACCTCAATACGGCGTGTTCATCATTGAGTCGATGGACATGGAGAACGAGCGTCAAGGAAAACTAGACGGCCAAGCGCTGAAGACTATTCTGGATCTCTGTGACATCCCTAACGACTATTACTACATACGGACCAAGCTTGAGCTGGAACATGTGATGGACGAGTTCGTGGCTAGCAACTTCCAGTTTCTTCATTTTTCGTGTCACGGCAATGAGAAGGAGCTCAGTCTGACTCTAGAGACATTGTCCTATGAAGAGTTTGAAGAGATTATTGGAGAATGCATGTGGCATCGTCGGCTATTTCTCTCTGCGTGTCGTGTTGCTCGGCTGGAGTTGGCTGAGCGATTCATACCCAAGCATCACGCGTATTCAGTTATTGGCACTCCAGAGGACATCGCGTACGATAAGGCTGCGATCGTCTGGAGCACCTTTTACCATTTGATGTACGAGGATGACCAAGTACAGATGTTCCAGCGGAATCTCTTGCCAGTGTTGACTCAAGTATCCGAGGTCTACAAAGTTTCACTCAACTACTTCTCGATCATTCAGGACGCGCATCCCCAAAGCCTCGATCATTTACGGGAGATCAACTTGGTAAGTGGAAGGAGCACCCTCGATACCACACGGAAGACACCGTATCGCAATCGGCACCGCGATGCAAATGGAGCGCGAATTCCCTTCTTGGTTGATTGATCCGCGTGAGGGGCCGAAGCGGCAGCCCTGCGCCGGAAGGGCCTTGCGGATGCGAGCAGCGAGGAGGTGACCGAAAGAAGCCCCCGCAGCGCCACAGCCGCTGGCCCTGACAAGTCCGGCTACAGCGTAGGACCCGACGGCGCTGCTCTGAGCGACGGCACGCCCCCATGCTCGCACGGTGTCACACTATCACTATCTACCTTCGCTCACCATGGCCACCAAGAAGCAAGCCCTCGACTGGGCCCTCGCCCCCGCCCCCGAATCCAAGGACCACTTCACCCTGAAGAGCGAGTACGACCTCTTCATCGGTGGCAAGTGGGTCAAGCCCAAGAGCGGGAAGTACTTCGACACCATCAACCCCGCCAACGAGCAGAAGCTCGCGCGCATCGCCGAGGCCAACGCCGCCGACGTGGACGCCGCCGTCAAAGCCGCCCGCAAGGCCTACGACACCGTGTGGAGCAGGATGCCCGCCGCCGAACGCGCCAAGTACATCTACCGCATCGCGCGCTTGTTGCAGGAGAAGGCCCGTCAGTTCGCCGTGGTCGAAAGCATGGACGGCGGCAAGGCCATCCGCGAAAGCCGCGACGTGGACGTGCCGCTCGCCGCCGCGCACTTCTTCTACTACGCCGGTTGGGCCGACAAGCTCTCCCCGGAAAGACACCGAGCGCATTGGGCGTCGCCGGGCAGATCATCCCGTGGAACTTCCCGCTGCTCATGGCCGCGTGGAAGATCGCGCCCGCGCTGGCCTGCGGCAACACCGTGGTGCTGAAGCCCGCCGAGACCACACCGCTCACCTCCCTGCTGCTCGCCGAGCTCATCCAGGAAGCCGAACTGCCCGACGGCGTCGTCAACATCATCACCGGTGCGGGGGCCACGGGCGCCGCGCTCGTCAACCATCCGGGCATCGACAAGATCGCCTTCACCGGCAGCACCGGCGTGGGCAAGCTCATCCAGAAGAGCATCGCGGGCACCGGTAAAAAGGCCACGCTCGAGCTCGGCGGCAAAGCGGCCAACATCATCTTCGCCGATGCCACCATCGACCAGGCCGTCGAAGGCATCATCAACGGCATCTACTTCAACCAGGGCCACGTGTGCTGCGCCGGC